>DAWL01000126.1:18418-18683 GCA_002505935.1 Euryarchaeota archaeon UBA226
TGCTTCTCTCTTCCATAATCATGGATTCCCAACGAGTCAAAGCGGCTCCTGTTGTAACTTGATTCGCTCCTTTGCCGGCTATCGCCAATAATCCCGCAGCCTGTCGGGAGTCACGTATTCGCGGCCCTTCAAGTTCTATCTCCAATTCGCCATCTTGAGTGCTTATGCTAACTGGAGCAGGAGTAATTCCATACAGGCCTTCGCCATATTCAAGAAGTTTCCAACCAGTAATTGCATCACCTTTGTCAAGCAGATATTCTGGGGG
>DAWL01000167.1:0-5788 GCA_002505935.1 Euryarchaeota archaeon UBA226
ATGATCAATTGTCGCCTTTCTTTCATTGCTACTACTGCAGAACGAGTCACGAGATTGTCTGAGATTCCATTTGCTAATTTTCCAATGGTTGTGCCAGAACAGGGGCAAACGATGACTGCATCTATCTTCGCTGAACCGCTTGCTGAACGCGCTGCAATGTCGGAATTATCTTCGAGATGGGCTCCAGTTTCACTTGCGAGATCTTCTGGAGTAGTCGAACATTCATGAGCCAATGTCAAGCGCCCAGCATCGCTGACCACCAATCTAACCTCGTGTCCAGCAGTAGTTAGGTAGCGAGTCAATCTTGCTCCATAAATTGCTCCAGATGCACCGGTAATGGCGACCACAAATTGCTTCTTCATGCTAACTCACACTTCATTTCGCCTTGATAGAACCTTGTCAAGAACCAGTAGGTCTTTGGCGAAGGTTCTTGAATCCGATGACCAGGCAATTCTTATCCAATTATTGAGGTCCTTGTGGAACATACAACCAGGTACAGCAAGCAACCCCTCTTCTTTGCCAATACCGTCAATCAATCGCTTTCCATCGCACCCAACATTTATCGCCCCAAATAACCCATACGGGGGCGCCTGCCATTCAATGCCATGTTTTTGCAATAATTCTTCTAGAAGAGGTAATGATTGTTTGCGTCTAGAATTAATCGCTTCCAAGGTATCGTCCAAATGGGGCCAAACAGCCATCGCTATTCTTGCACTTGGAATTGCAACCATTCCATTCATCGTTTGGAAAGCGGTATGCGCTCTAGCTGCCACTTCTTTATTTGCGATAATCCAACCGAAACGTAGTGCTCCGAGCCCGTACACCTTAGTTAGTGAGTTCATACTAACACAATGTTCTCCATGAAGATATAGTGGACTGTAGTCCTCGCTTTCTCGCATCGAATCATCGTATACTTCGTCTGCCAATAGGGGAATTCCCTCCATTCTAGTGGCTTCAACTAACCATTCGAGATCATCAGTAAGGATTCGAAAACCAGTAGGGTTGAGAATTGGAGTGAAAATGATGCCATCGACTTCAGGGATAATTTCAGACAGTCGGTCGCGGTCCAATCTCCATGCTCCATTGCCATCGATGATTCGTTCGAATTCAACCGTTTCAAGACCTATCAATCTAGCCGAGTGACAAACTGGGGCATATGCCGGAACTTCAACTGCCACTTTCTTGGCATCTTTGGGAAGTGCTGCGGATAAGGCAAGATGGATCGCATCGGTTACTCCTTGTGTAACGACTACTCTTGTGGGGTCAATATTTTCTCGTTCTGCGACCAATTCTCTTAGGTCAACACCATCAAATTCCGGATGAACTAGTAAATCGCTGAGACCTCCGATCTCATCTATAATTTGGCTCCAATCATATTGTAGCCCGGAATGCGACAAATCATGCGGGCGATTTTCCTTTAAACTTGAGATATACCAATCCATATGGCTGAACAACGGAATATCTTCCCCATAGGTCGCAGGTCCATTAAGCGGCCACCATACCTCATCCATGCTATGCAGAACAGGTTCTCATTCATGACAATAATTGTCTACAAATCTCCATTCCAGCCTCATCGCCAGATTCAGAAAACAACTCCATTAGTTGCTTGAGAATACTATCATTGCCAGTCAATCTGTACAATGAGAATCCAACGTGTCCTGCGGTATTGATTTGCAGTTCTAGTTGCCAGGCTGCTTGCAAGGCTGATTGACTCCCATACTTCAAAGCGATATCAGCAACTAATTCCGGACGCGACGCCATGCCAGTGGATAGTTCTTGTATGACCGCCAAAATCTCTGATTCACTCACGCCTTCTTTTCCTCCATCGAGTTGAAGAGATAACCTCTTGGCGCGCCACAATACATTCTGCAAGGCATTTCCATCAATGGTAACTGGCACCTCTTCAACAGAAATCAGACCCTTTGAACAACGAATGTATTGTTGTATGTGAAACGGACAATGATCAATCATCTCTTCATCCTGTAAGTTTGACCACATGGTTAGAATCTCGTCTGCGCTGAATGAAGCAATCCCCGATGTCTGCATCAGCCCCCATACTTGTTTGGCATCATTCAGAATTCCATCTAGCCCAGCAGCGGTAAGCAAGCATCTGGCTTGTCCTAGCAAGTTACCACGTCTTCGATGAAGTATCGCAGCTCTTCTCAAGTCATTAGCCGCCTGCTGAGATTGTCCTTGGCCCATCTTCAATTCAGCCAATTCAATCAATAGAGTAATGGTTTCACTAGAAAGATCCAATTCCCCATCTTCGTCATTTTCTGACTTTTCAATAAGTAGCATTCCATCATGTGCATCTGCGTGTTTGAGCATATCTGCCCAGACCAAGACATCTTCATTGGGGGCAAGTTCGGATATGGTGGTTATGGCTAATTCACCTTCTTCGTCTCGGCGTAGAATTTGTCTATCCGCCATTTCTTTTTTGAGAGATTCAATTTCATTGATACCTTTGTCAGTCAAACGGTATGCGACAACTCTTTTTCTCTCGTTGGCAACGCGTCTTCTCTCAGAAATAATCAATTTCTCTTCCAATAATATCTTGACAGTTCTAGAGATATGCGATTGAGCCATGCCGAGTCTTTCAACAAGTCCCCTCTGGCTGAAACGTCGAGGGTACTCATAACGATCCAGAAATTCCTGACAACCCGCGAGTGAGAGTAGGAATCTGTCTCGATTGCTCGGCTTATTTGTGCTCAGTCGCACTCCTCCTGTTCATCTACTCGATTGAGTGATGGGCAAGAACATGTCGTTTATGTGTCGGTCAACCTTTGTCTTCTTCACCTGCATATTGGGTCCAATCATTACCTCGATGGCTCAATTGACCCATGGCTGGGAATTCTGCTGACTTAGGAACCATTGCAGCCTTGCGTGCTTTTCTTTTTGCTACCAAGACGGTGCCAGCGACTCCGACGATAATGACTCCAGCAAGAATTGGTGCAAGACGCATCAGCATCTGTATAGGTCCTCTCTGAGATAGTTCCTGTAGCGGTTCTCCGAATGACATCGTTTCCATGTTGGTCATGACGTCTACATCATACTCTGGATCATGGGTAATGTTGTCTCCGATTGGATGGTTGTAGCCACCAATCATCCTGATTCCCTTGTATACTCCATCTGGTAGACTATTATTTCGAAGGTCAGCCCTAACTACTGGGCGTATTCCGTGTATTTGGAACAACACTTCTTCCTCTACTCCATCGATGGTGGCGTTGGATACCCAGCGAATGCTACCCCATCGGGCTCCTTCATCGTCGAAGTGTAGTCCTCCGGCTCTAATCATTGAGGAGTTACCAATCTTGTCTTCCTTCAACTCCTCTCCATCGCTGGAACAGTGAGTATTCTTGTATTCCTTGATTTGCTCCCTAACGCTGTCATCATTTTGGCTTCCATTCTTTTCGACATAATCGAGATTGCACTTTAGTGGCCTACCGAATCTGTCATGGGTGTCCATCTGAGGGCCACGTGCTCCTAGATCCTTCTTGGCTGGAGCATGGCCAGCGAATGGCTTCGGTCCAGGCAACTTACCGTACTGTTCCTTAGCCCAGCCAGCAACATTGTCTGTCAAGTACGAACCCATGCCATACTCTACAACGGTTAGTAGGCGAGAATCATTTCCTTCAGCGTCCCAACCGTTGACGATTTGGTCATACTTCCAGACACTGTTCAATACCTCGGCAGAGACGTTCTTGCTTCCGACTTCATCGCTGTCATCGACGACGACTCGGTCATCAGAACCGCGGTGGAATCCTACGCGGTAATGTGGAACATTCTCGACATCGATGCTGGTTTCTTTTGTACTGATTCTGAAATCATAGCGTATTAGTTCAAGAGTTCCGTTAGTCTCCCCATCTTTGCTCGAATAGTTCAAACCCTCTGCTACTAGGCTGAATTCGATACTGCAGTTGTTCGCATCGCAATCTTGGTTGAATCCTTGTATCCCCCAGGCTACATCCTTGAATGATACCCACTTTGCTATTGGCTCGTGGTCTAGAGTCTTATCTTTCATTTCTTCAATGGTTCCAGCAAGGCCCTGACCTCGCAGGTTGAATATTCCGTCATCATTTGAATCTTCATACTCAAGGATTCCATCCAACTTCTGATAGAACATTGTGTGAATAGGAATTCCAACGCGCTTCTGGAACTGCCCATCCCGATCATATGTGTCGGCAATTCCCAGATGGCGAGTCTGAGCAGTTAGCAAGGAGATCTCTCCAGGGTCATCCTGTACTCCCCATTCAAGGTGCATTCGAGAGGGGCCGAGAATCAGTTTCAATTCTCCAGCATCTTCATCGAGCATAACCTCGATTTTTTCATTCGTATAGTTGATGACCTCATCACCAGCATCCACGCTTTGTTCGGCGTGGGCACCAGGTATGGCAATCAACATCAGGCTCATCATTAGCAAAGCAGCGGCTTTTCCGGTTCGCATGACACTGTGTTCTACTGCCGAGTATATGAACGACCGGCGTAGTTATACCAATATTTCAGGAGATATTCCTTCCTAAGCAGGATTCAACAGTATTCTTCAGAGAATCGATGAATTCTTCCCTTTCCAAAGTAAAACCTAGGCTCTTGAGACTGGTCGTAACATCTGAACCTAAGCCACAACCTGAGATGCCCTCCACTCTACCTGGAGGAGTATCGAGGTTCACCGTCAAACCGTGCCGAGAAACCCAATGCAGAAATGACAGTCCTATGCTACAGATCTTGTGTCCGTTTACCCAAACGCCCTGCATTCTCTCATCTCTATTGCCTTCTATGGAATGTTCAGCTAAGGCCGCTATCACCCAATCTTCCAACTTGTTCACTATCTGAGCAACGCTACGTTCATCTTTCTCTCTCCAACGAACGATTGGATAGATGACCAATTGTCCTGGGCCATGCCAAGTCAACCCTCCTCCTCGGTCTACATCTTGACTGTGATAATCTTCTGGGATTACGATTCCTTCTTTGCGTGCGCGAGGTCCAATTGTAACTACTTCGGGATGTTCTAACATCAGGATTGTGTCCTCGATTTCATCCTCAATCCTACTTTTCTGCAATTTACGCATCAATTCATCTGCCTCGGAATGTTCTACGATTCCAAGTACCTGTAACTGCACCTTGCCACCTCAGAATCTACCAGAGGAACCGAATCCTCCTTCACCTCTCTCGGTTTGTCCGAGATCATCTAGGCCTCCTACTTCCTCAAAGACTACTTTGGGAACAGGGGCCAGTAGCATCTGTGCACATCGTTCTCCTTTGGCGAGGTGGAATTCATCACCTTCTCCAATCCAAGTTGCTAGAACCATTAGTTCTCCTCTGTAGTCTGAATCGATGGTGCCTACTCCATTGGGCATGATCATTCCTTTCGCTCCAAGACTTGAACGAGAGCGAATCTGTCCTTCCCACCCTTCAGGGATTGCTACGACTAGGCCCGTGCGAATCCTGCAACTTTCTCCTTTCTTGACAACGGTGTCTTCTAAGCACCTGAGATCCCAGCCGGCGGCGGAACTCGTCGCTTGAGTCGGAATCTCTGCGGCGTTGTCGATACGAGTGAAGCGCACAGTCAGTACCTCTCTGCCCATAATGCCCCGTAGAGGCGGTTAGTCTTCATTGATTGCCCCGTAAAGTTAGAATCGAAGGTTGTAATTTCGGGTCTCCAACGAGCATTCTTAGTGTCTCGGCGAAGGTAATGATTATGACCCCACTAGAATGGGTACCAAACTCCAGCGCGTGGTGAGTGTCAGAGGAGAGGGGGTGTGGTCATGCAATCAGGAGAAACCAAGGAAGG
>DAWL01000167.1:6183-8579 GCA_002505935.1 Euryarchaeota archaeon UBA226
GTTTTGTTTCCCATCAAGCATGATGACATCTGGGAAATGTACAAGATGGAACAGGCCAGTTTCTGGACTGCTGAAGAGATCGATTTGGCACAGGACTTGAAAGATTGGGCAACACTTACCGATGATGAGAAACATTTCCTAAAGCACGTGTTAGCATTCTTTGCTGCCAGTGATGGGATTGTTAATGAAAATCTTGTAACCAATTTTGCGGATGAAGTTCAGTGGCCAGAGGCCCGTTGTTTCTACGGCTTCCAAATAATGATGGAGAACATTCATGCTGAGACTTACTCGTTGTTGATTGACACCTACATAACCGACCCCGATGAGAAAAATCACCTCTTCAAGGCGATAGAGACAGTTCCAACGGTAATGAAGAAGGCGGATTGGGCTTTGCGCTGGCTGTCACGAAAGAAAGGTAACTTCGCGGAGCGTCTTGTCGCTTTTGCTGCGGTTGAAGGAATCTTCTTCTCGGGTTCATTCTGCGCTTTGTTCTGGCTGAAGAAGAGGAATCTGATGCAGGGTCTAACATTCTCTAACGAATTGATATCTAGAGATGAAGGACTACATTGCGACTTTGCTTGTCTGCTACATTCAAAATTAGTGCGGAAGGCAGGTGAAAACCGTATTCGTTCAATCATTTCAGAAGCTGTTGAAATCGAGAAAGATTTCGTCACTTCGGCTCTGCCAGTGAAGTTGATTGGAATGAATGACAAGCACATGCGTCAATACATAGAATTCGTTGCAGATCGTCTAGCGATTTCCCTTGGGGCCGCTAAGATCTACAATGCAGAGAATCCATTCCCATGGATGGAGATGATCTCCATGCAGGGTAAGACCAACTTCTTCGAGAAGCGGGTCGCAGAGTATCAGAAAGCGGGCGTGATGACACAGGGAACTACCTTGGGATCTGTACAGACGCGCTTCTCAATGGAGGAAGACTTCTAAACCGTACGCGGACGGAGGAAGACGCTACGCACAATCAAGAGGTGACAGATATGGGTTTGAAGGTTGTAAACAGGAAAGGCGAGAAAGAAGCGGTTAGATTCGATGCCATTCTAGAGAAACTTGAACGACTTTCGGAGGACCTTGATTTGAACTGGGTAGACCCAGGTCTAGTCTCCAAATTAGTCATCGAAGGATTGTATGATGGAGTAACTACTAGAGAATTGGACCAATTGGCAGCTGAAACTGCCGCAAGTCTAGTTAGTAACCATCCTGATTACAGTATTCTCGCAGCCCGTATCGCTATCGATGACTTGCACCGTTCGACGAATGACTCCTTTTCGGAGGTTATCGCACAACTCCATTCCTACATAGATCCCGAATCCGGTCTTCCAGCACCATTGATCTCCAAGGAAGTACATGATTTCGTTCAGGAGAACGCTACTACCTTGGATGAATACATCGATTACAATAGGGATAACAACTACGATTACTTTGGTTTCAAGACCCTTGAGAGGTCATATCTACTGAGGATGCATGGAGAGATTTCAGAGCGCCCACAGCAGATGCTGATGAGGGTAGCTGTCGGTATCCACAAGCAAGATCTCGAAAAGGCTCTAGAGACTTATGATTTGATGTCGGAAGGATGGTTCACTCATGCTACGCCTACCCTCTTCAATTCGGGTACGCCCAAGCCACAGATGTCCAGTTGTTTCCTCTTGACCATGCAGGGAGATTCTCTCGATGGAATCTATGACACTCTGAAACAATGTGCACTAATCTCCAAGTCCGCAGGTGGAATTGGAATCTCGGTTCATCACATCCGTTCCAAGGGCTCATACATCAAGGGAACTAACGGCACCAGCAATGGTCTTGTTCCAATGCTCAGAGTGTTCAATGATACTGCCCGTTATGTGGACCAAGGTGGCGGTAAGCGTAAGGGTTCCATCGCAGTATATCTTGAACCATGGCATCCAGATATCTTTGAATTCCTAGACTTGCGAAAGAATCACGGTAAGGAAGAGATGAGAGCTAGAGATTTATTCTACGCATTGTGGACTCCTGACTTGTTTATGGAAAGGGTAGAGGAAGATTCCGAATGGAGTCTTTTCTGTCCAAACGAATGTCCAGGCCTGCACGATGTATACGGCGATGAGTTCCGCGCCCTCTATGCAAAGTATGAGAGTGAAGGCAAAGCCCGGCGTACCATCAAGGCTAGAGAGTTGTGGGACCAGATCGTACAGGCTCAAATTGAAACAGGTACTCCGTATATGTTGTACAAGGATGCTGCCAATGAGAAGTCGAATCAAAAGAATCTAGGAACCATACGATCATCTAACCTATGTACTGAGATTATCGAGTATACTGCTCCAGATGAGGTGGCTGTCTGTAACTTGGCAAGTATTGCTTTGCCACGCTTTGTCGATCAAGAGAACGGAGTTTTCAACCACCAG
>DAWL01000094.1 GCA_002505935.1 Euryarchaeota archaeon UBA226
AGCAGGAGCGGGGCTAGGGGCCGCAGGTTGGGCAGGTAATGCGGCTGACATATCAGGTGGTGGCGGGGTGCTTCCCGGTAGTGCGGCCTGCATATTGGGGGGTGGGGGAGCAGGTAAAGCCGCCTGCATATTCGGTGCAGGAACAGCAGCAGATTCCGGAGTTAGTGGAGGTAACTCCTTGCTTGCAGATAGGTCCTGCATGACATCGCTGGTCTGATCCAATCCTTCTTCATCATCAGGCCGTATCGAATCACGGTACAATACCATCATCCAAATCCCATAAATCGCACAACCTAGAGCTACAAGATAAAGCAGTACACTAAGGCCTGAATCACTCACCTGTTGAGCCAATGCATCACCATCTCGCATCACATCATCACTGATGAATAGAGGAGTTGTACTCTTCCTGTCAAGTTCGAACCCTTGATCGAATTCACGCACTCTGAACTCAAGAGCACCCTCTGCATCGTCAGGAACACTGAATGGCAAAATAACATGTAACTCACTTTCACCCTTGACAGTAGCATTCCGCTGAGATACCTCAATCCAATCACCAGCAATATTTTGCTCTAGAACAAACCTGAGTTCACCAATCATCGGTACCGTGTTGAATCCGTGCACCTCCAAATGAACAGCGTCGCCTGGAGCCGGACTAGGATCGCTCCAAACCATGGTCGTGTCTTCAGCCATCAAGTCCAAAACAGGACCGGTACGAATGAATGAAAATGATGCAACTGGTTGGGACTCAGTATTTCCAGTAGCATCGAATGGATTACCACTAGCATCAGCCCCGGTCACCCATACGTCTAGAGTGTATGTGGGTAGCACTTGAGTTGCACCTGAATCACTGATATCAAATATTGCCGACCAAAATACCTCGCCATCAACATCCAAGCCTTCTGACAATGGAAGACTGCCTCTGCTGACCTCGCTAGCCCCAGCCCTCAACAGATAATGCATGGTAGGATATGTGTCAAGATCAAAGCCGTGGTCATCGCTGGTCGACAAAACCACTTGGGCTTCTGAAATACTGGACAGGGGTATACTCTCTCCATCGATAACCCCAGAGATTGAAATTCCATCGATAACAGGCCTTCCATTATCGACGATGAAACGTAGTCTCACATCCTCAGTGGTTTCATCAGTTGCTAAGCCTGGCATTTCCTCCATGGTCGCCCATAGATCCAATCGACCACTGCGGACTTCAGGAACCAACATATCGAGTGAGAAGTATCCTCCTTCCCTAGGAGTAGTTCTCCATTGATGTTCCAAATCCCCTAGAACAATATCGAATGAGCCAGCAGGAGCAGGGGTAGAATCTTCACTGAATAGAACTCTTCCAGAGAACCTTAACGCTTGACCTGAACCAATCAATGAGGTAGTTTCATCTCCATGATAATGGTCCATTCCATTACGCAATTCTACAGCTTTGATGTGTCCTTGTTCAAGGTCAAAGCGGAGGTCATTGTCTAAACTCCACAAGTCATTACCCATTCCAATTCGTGCCTCGTGGCAGGGGACACTAAGGTCTAGACCACAAGCACGATCGGTAACCTCCATCTTTGGAATGAAGAACGATTCTCCATTAGTATCCCACTTCTCAGGGAATGACCATGTCAATTGGAAGCGGATGTTAATGAATACGCGAGAGGAATTCTCAGGATCTTCAGCGATGACGCTGTACAGATTACTTACTGCAAGTCCAGCTCCACCAGAACTCAATTCCATATCCGGTTGACCCATTTCGCCTTCCATTATCTCAACGGTAATCATCGTCTCATCATCATCGAAATCTCCGGCCAGAGCCAAACGTACCCTCTGTATATCATCCCAACCATTCATGTCACCCAACTGTAGAACAAGATTGTATGGAATACCAGGATGAAGCGGAGATTTGTCATTATGTCCGACAATGGTAGAATTTTCCGGATTCAACTCAGGTTCAAACTCTTCACGGATTGAATAGGTCACTAGTGAAGCATCCCAATCAGGTGCGTTCTCTCCAATATTCCAACCGCAATTAGAGGGAGAATCCGGACACACTGTCGAACCACCCATTGCGACTTGATTGCCTTGGCCATCAGAACCACTCACATAGAATGTGACAACCTCTCCATGCACCAGCATGCTATCTTCCAATTGCCCTTCAAAGATGTTTATTCCCCCAGCTTTAACTTCGGGAGAAGTAAGTGTCATGGTTCGGTACTCCAAAGGTTCAGGAAGACCATTGAAATTTGTATCAGAGCATTTTTCATGTCTAGACTTACAACCTAGCCAATAGTGCAAATCGATTCTCGTTGGAGGATCTACACTATCCTGTATCACGATCTCAATCGACTGGTCAGGACTACCCTTGTGAACTTCCGAACCATCCTCAGGAGTCGCATAAACCAATAATGGACTGTTCCCATCCAATACTACTCTTAGCGTATTGTAATCAGGATTTGCATAATTTGAACCATTGGCTGTGTTGATTGCAGATATCTGGAATAACATTCCACCGGGAGTGGATTCCATTGGTGCAATCAGTGTTATGCTGTATTCTCCGTGTGAGGGATTAGGCTCCTCATGCAAGACTACTGGGGCTCCGATAGGGTCTCCATCTTGAGTCAAATTCTGACCACTTATCTGAATCGTGAATTCACCCGCCTTAGGGGAAATGGAAGTACCCTCGAAATGTATTCCACCAGAGAAAGTCATGTTCTCACCACCTCTCATCCAATCATGATTCAGTAACTCTCGTTCGTTAGCATCGAATACGCGAAGACCGTCCAATTGGATATCATTCTCCACCCTGAGATCGAGTGCCTCAGTCTGCCACGAAGTAACCGCTCTTCCGATGTCATCATCAACTGTCACTCTGGCCTGCATGTCAATCTCGTCATTCCAAGTCCAATTCACCTTGACTGGAATTCTCAGGGTACGGACTCCATACTGATTCTCAACCGATGTACAATTACCATCATCAAACTGCACAATACCTGATGCGTCATCCAATGTTTGGCAAGTATCTCCCAATTGCCACTTCAAACTAGGCGAATCACCGTGGCTGTTCTCGAGTTCTACGACCACGCTCATGATGCGTTCAGCCTCGTCTCCTTTGGCTACCCTTACTTCCAGTGTCCTCCATTCATCATCTGGAGCAAGAGTGCCACCATCTAGTGAAGCATCCAAAACGCGCGTCTTCATTCGGTAAGATAAATCGAGATTGGTCATTTTCACCCTACCTGATTCCGCTGCTTTCACAGCAATAGGGATGTCAACTGAGCCAATTCCGTTGGAAGGAATATGCTGGTTGAAAGCATCAACCATCGTTGGCTGAATTGAGACATCTTGACCAACTACAGAATCATCGCTAGCGATAACAGATATTCCCTGCGAGAGGAAGGTCAAACCCCTCCAATCCCATGTGGTGTCATCCCCAATATCGAGTTGTACCTTATTCGGGAATGCCTCAAGGTATCTGAGGACGAATTGGTCTAGTTTGGGAGTAATACTACTGTTGGTAGTTTCCATCTGTATACTGTACCTGAGTTGGCTTCCATTGGAGGTAAACGACCAATCCGTGTTATTCGGAACCTCATCCCAATCGCTTCCATTATTGTTTGAAACGAACACTTTCATCTCTGTTCCAGATGGCACATCAGCAGACCAAACTGGCTTTACCAGACCAATTTCAGTTCCAGTAGGGAATGAAGGTGAAGTCCATGATCCAGTGCTGGCATAAGCCTCAGCATATTGTAAATCAACCCACCAAGATACTGCACTTGAGCCAATCAACTGTGCTTTCCATCTCAGTACCTTTCCGGGATGTGATAGGTGCAAGGTAACATTGCTCTCAACCGCCTGCCAATGTGTGCCATTGTCTGCGCTTATCCAATAATCAACTCTATCCCCAGTCGAAGGTGCTGACCAATGTGTCTCCATATTTACTGCAAGAATTTCTTCATCGGTATTCAGTGGTTCGGAAAGCCATGTCGAGGTTCCGGGAGTTGTCGTGGAAGAATACGGAATACCTGAACCAAATTGGCGATAGTATAGAGTGGATCCACCCCATGTATAGTATCCACAATCCAAAGTGTGCAACCGTTGTCCATCGTAGTACATTCCATAACCCAGTTGATTGATATTCCTAATACCAGATTGTCCAGTCAAGAGGTTTGAAGACGGACTTACCGCCCAGGCATTGAGGACATCTGTCGTTGACCATGAACTGGTTCCTTTCTTACAACGCATCCAAAACATGTCACCATGAACAGCTAGACCTCTAACAAAACCACCTGCCTTGCCGCAGTCCAAAGTACCACTACTTGGCGAAGAGAACGTGTATATCGTGGAGCCACGATCAAATTGACCCCCTCCAAGGAATTCGTAAGATACCAACTTGCGTTGAGTTCCATGTACTACCCAAATTTTGTCATTCACTCGATCATAGCCAATGCCTGTATACTCACTTAACTGTGGTGAGATATCATAGGAATCCAAACACTTCCAAACGTCATCATAACGGACGTCTATCTCGAGTACGCGATGGTGCTGTACTGGGGCCGAAGAACCGTAATGGTAACGATATGTAGAGAATATACCGTACAACTTCTCATCGGGAGTGACTGTCCAATCCCTGAATCCATAGGCAGCATAGTAGGTGCTCGAAGGATTGGAAGGTAAGGTGCAACTACCTTGTTCAAGAGTAAGGGTTGATTCGACGCTTCCATTGTTGGGCCATAGGCGCTTAATCATCTTCTCGAAACTTGTACCACTCCAAGTAGACATGAATAACCAACCGTGGTGCTTCAACAAAGCTCCTTGTCCTTGAGACATGAAATTGCTACTGGAAACCTGAGATTGAGGATTGAACCTCCCCTCCGAAGTATTTCCAGTATGGGGTTGTCGCAATGCGTAAGAACCATCATCCAACCAAGCGCTGTTATTGGCATCGAGTTCATCTTGCGGCGGATGGCTATACAGAATATCATTATCTGAGGACAAACCAAGTGTCAATTCATCAGAACGTGAATCGGTTGAGATCGCCTCACCTTCCATCCAATCCGATCTATCAATTGCATCGACCTGAGACCATCCAGTAGCTGATGCACCTTGTAGTGTCATCTCGACATCGATGACTTCTGCACCCTTTGGCACCGAGATCTTGTTGGTAGCATCCGCTCCTGCTCCTTGGTACAATGCAGTCGCTTCAACATCACCTCCTGTGAACGTGTAGATATGGCGGACTGAACCACCGCCTGCTGAAGCATTTGGCAATAGCGAAACCATCGGCATAGT
>DAWL01000051.1:0-18816 GCA_002505935.1 Euryarchaeota archaeon UBA226
ATGAGCGAGCATGCAGTTCTCAATGCCAATTACTTGCGCCATAGGATTCAGCAGGAAGCAGACTCCGCGGGCGTTTCCAACATGTTCAACGATGGCGCTCCGGCAGATGTGGTGAAGCACGAATTCACTCTTTCACTTTCATCTCTCAAGGATGTAAATGGCGTAGGTGCCATGGATATTGCCAAGGGCCTTCTCGATCATGGTTACATGGCTCCGACAGTCTACTTCCCTCTAGTTGTGCCAGAGTGTTTGATGATCGAGCCAACCGAGACTGAATCCAAAGATACCTTGGATGCATTCGCTGAGAATTTCATCAAGGTCATTCAGGAAGACCCAGATACTCTGCATAATGCTCCGGTCTCTACTCCCGTTGGCAGGGTGGATGAGGTCCATGCTGCACGTAACCTCTGGCTCAGGCACAAGAACGAGTGAGTTCATTCGTTTCTGCAGCATGAGGCTCTTCAGCAGGACTGAAGACGAGTAGCCATGAGCGAGAGGTATGGCCGGCGCAGGTCCAATGGGTCGACAAAAGGGGCAATTCCTAGATGGTGACCCTACTTGGTGGACTGCAAAACCGGCCAAGAATGAGGGTGAAGACAGTGAAAGGGAGCGCATTGAGAGAATGCACAAAGGTTACGCCATCCGTAGTGCATACGACCTTGACCCACCCTCTTCTTGGAAAGGTTGGAAACGCCAGCGTGAGCGCCCTGTATTAACCAGATTTCTTTTTCCTGTAGCATGGTCAATCATGTTTCTAGCGTTGGGTTTGTTGTTCACCATCTTTGATGAAAATAGGGGTTGGTCTCCATGGATTGGTGCTGCATTTTCCCTCTCTGCTCCATTTCTAGTATTCTTGACAGCATTCTTCTTGACATCTGGAAGCCTTGTCAGTAACAGTACAACATTTGTTTGGAAGAGCTTTACCGATTACTGGAACATAGGAATAACTTCATTCATGCTGATGTCTATCTGGTGGTGTTGGGATTCCAAGTTGGACCCTTCAGATCCATTCTGGTTCATTTTCTTCTTCCTTTCCCTCGGTTCGTGGTTATGGTGGACGGCGCGTGCTTCTCAGGCCTTGGCCGCTGCCTCAGGACGTTGGTTATTGCCGGTTGATAGGCAGACTCCTTTGTCAAGAGAGATTCTTGAGAAGGCAGGATGGACTTGGCTTCAGCACCATTCGATGTGGGCACCTGCGGAAATAGGAGAGTTGAGATTGGGCGGACAGGGAAGATTGATTCTCAGCGGTATCAGCATAGAAGGTACAGATTTCTTGAGTTTGGTGTGGCAGATGCCTCATGGCTGGGATTGGGATCCATGGCAGGACCCTGCACAGCCATTACCCATGGAGGGGCTTGTCTCATTATTTTCTTTGACAATTGATCGAGAATCAGTATTGATGGCTCTGCGTAGCGTTGACATTTCTTCACTTTCACAAGGCCGAAATAAGTGGCCTGAATGGTGTAAGCCCAAGCCATTACCGCTTCTTGAGGAAGAATGAACACTTTCACTTTCGACATTCACCCCGTTGGAAAGTGACTACCACCCCCCGATAATCAGAGGGTTGGGGATGGGATGGAACTAGAACTACCGCTCGATATCAGAGGAATGGCTGCATTATGGTTGACGAGAAGAAAGGGCAAACGCCGAATTGTTTCTTGGCACGCCCCTTGGTCTAGAGACACCGATCCTTTGCCACCTTCAGTACTGAACCGCATACCAGCCATCAAGCGCATGCGACTGCTTCGCTTGCTCGGTCTAGATGGTGCAGGGCATGGGCCTTGGTTAGCACAAGCGACAGGAACCGCTGCAAGGTTGGGAAGACATCGTTTGGCATGGAATCTAATGCATTCATGGTTAGATGGTGAGAGCCCAAGTCCCGAGGATGCAACCGCTGCCCGCCAACTATTGGATGTAGAGAGGAACAGGGTAAAGAGAGTCATGCAATGGAATAGGGAATGGCCTAGTGGGATTATCCATCTTGAAGACATGCCGGCTTGGTTGATACCTCCTGCAATTAGACAACTCAGACGTCTTGGACGTAAGGGTTCAATGCATTTGATCAGTGGAGGACATCTGCTAGAACCAGGCAGTTGGAGATGGTATGTTCCAGCAGGATGTAACCTGCCTAGTAAGGTCCAGATTCTATCGCCAGCGCTATCTTGAGGTCTGAGTTTCGAATAGGCACTTTGATGAACCGATTTTGCACCCATGCGCATCATGGACATAACCATCATGCTCGGTTCCAAGTCAGACATGCCAGTTGCTCAGAAGTGCACCGATGTGCTCGATAGATTCGATGTCAAGTATCAATTGCGGGTTGCTTCGGCTCACCGCTCTCCCGCCTTTGTCGAGGGTATTGTGCACAAGGCAATAGAAGATGGGAACAAGATATTCATCGCTATGGCAGGCCTAGCAGCAGCACTTCCTGGTGCGGTTGCTGCATTGACTACCCGCCCTGTTATTGGGGTACCCTGTGGAGGTAAGGTTCCCTATGATAGTCTACTTTCCATTGCACAACTACCACCCGGAGTTCCGGCTGCAACCGTAGGAGTGGACCGTGGAGATAACGCTGCTTGGTTGGCCCTTCAGATGATTGCATTGACCGATGATGGAATCGCTGCTGCCTTGGTCGAGGAGAAAGCGGCAGCCGTTGAGCGCGTCAAGCAGATGGATCGAGAGGTTCAGGGGTGAGCATATGTTCGATGTTGCGGATTTCGTAGAAGAATCCGTGACTATGCTCAAGGAAAGAATAACCGAAACTGCAATCATCGCTTGTTCTGGTGGTGTTGATTCTTCGGTTGCTGCGGCCCTTGCCAATATGGCGGTAGGTGAATTACTCCATTGCGTCTATGTTGATACTGGTTTCATGCGAAAGAACGAGACTGAAGAGATTGAGGAAATGCTTGCTGGCATGGGCCTGAACTTGACGGTGGTTCGCGCTGCAGACCGCTATTTCGAAGCTCTAGAAGGTGTGACAGAACCAGAACAGAAACGCAAGGTCATCGGCGAGTTGTTCATACGCATCTTCGAGGAAGAACAGGAAAAGGTAGGTGCCAAGTGCTTGGTGCAAGGAACCATCGCTCCCGACTGGATTGAATCGGGTGGTGGAGTAAGAGACACCATCAAGAGCCATCACAACGTTGGCGGCCTACCAGAGGATATGACACTGGAAGTAGTGGAACCATTGCGAGACCTCTACAAGGATGAAGTCAGAATGGTCGCAAGGCATCTGGAAATCTCAGTTGCGGACAGGCAACCCTTCCCGGGTCCCGGTTTAGCGGTACGTTGCTTAGGAGAGATGACGCCTGAGAGGGTGGAAGTTGTCAGGGAAGCATGTCACATAGTCGAAGAGGAACTTGAAGCTGCTAGTCAGAGGGGAGAGATGGAATTGCCTTGGCAATACTTCGCTGCGCTCCTACCTGTAAAATCGGTTGGGGTTCATGGTGATGTACGGGCCTATGGAGAGACTGTGGTAGTAAGGGCAGTAGCCAGCCTTGATGGTATGAGCGCGCGCTACTCCGAGATTCCACATGCAGTTCTTCAGAAGATATCTACTCGAATTACAAACACGGTCAAAGGTGCGGTAAATCGAGTTGTCTATGATATAACTCACAAGCCCCCAGGTACTATCGAATGGGAATGATTACTCGATCATCTCAGCATCAAAGACTTCGGCCTCAAGGATTGTCTCTTCCTGTTGGATTTGCTGTGCTGCCTGCAATAGTGATGTCCTGACAACTGGTGGTGGAGAAGCAGCAGTCGAATGAACCGGTTCAGCGTCGATGATTGTTGCATCCACAACTTCTTCTTCCACAATATCGCTTCTTCTATGTTGGCGCCAGTTTTCAAAGGCGCTACGGGCTTGTTCATTCGTCACAAGAACGAATGCAAGTAATAGGATTGCCAATAGCAAAGGAAGCCACCAGTTTTCCGACATCCAAGCAAACATCCCTGTGAACCCTTCATCATCTTCTTCTCCTGTGTCTGCTGAATCTATGTGTTGGAAGAATGACCTCTGCATGGTTACTGAGGTAGATGAGGCACCGGAGACGGTCCAGTCTCGGGCTTGCTCCTGATTCATCTCTACTTCCCCTGGTGCTAACCATACCTCTACCTGAATCGAATATGGTGAACGGGGACCTGGAGTGTTAGGATTCGGAGTAAGACAGGTTCCAATCGCATTACCCTGAACATCGAATCCCCACCACGAACCTTCGTCGATACCACCGACGAATTCTATTTCATCGCCATTGACGTCGTTGTTTTCGTATTCTCCATTTCCATCTGCGTCTAAAGCAAGCCTCAAATTTGCACCTGTTGGACACAGGATGTTGCTCGACAAAGGCGTGTAGGACATCGTTGCTACGACGCGTGTTGTTCCGGCAGGTATCCAAATCTCCTTGCGATGAGCACTGGCAGGGGGGAAGTCGCTACCCGATGCGAAAACTGCGAATTCGCCTTGCCAATCAGCATTGAGTTGATCTCCTTTAGTGGTCTCGGGCTCATCTCGTATCACGTCCTGAGACATGTTGTACGCATCCCAAACTGTAGCCTCTGAGTCCTCTTCTCTGAGTTGTTCTAGCGTCATTGCCAGAGCGACTGCTTCCTCTGAATCGATCAATCCGTACCCCTGAGCATAATCGAATTCTCTGCCATCCAGTCCAGTTTCAGAATAATCCGCTAGATTATCTCCTTCGACAATTCTGTTAGCAGTCAATTTGAGAATCAGTTCAACTTCATGTATCGGCCTCTTTGCGAGTGCTGGTTGTGCGAGGCCTGAAGGGTCATGTAATTCCACATCTCCTTCTACTGCGAGGTCTTCATCGACATCGCTCATTGTCAATGAAGGTGCGGCTTGGAACATCAGAGCAGCGAGTCCTGCAACGTGAGGTGTTGCCATGCTTGTGCCGCTTATCGACAGGTAGTAGTAATCCAGATCACCGCTGGCCATGTCTCCAGCACCAGTTCCACCTCCAATCATGGTGGTTCTAGCAGCAGCACTCCAGATGTCGACACCCGGGGCTGCGATATCAGGCCAGGTTCCTATGTCGCTTTCGATACCTCTGCTGGAGAAATCAGACATCCCGATTCCATCTCTATTGGAAGCAGCGACCCCTATGGCGCTGGGAACTTTGGCGAAAATGTTCGACCTATCATCCGAACCATCTCCTCCATCATTGCCATTGGCAAAAATGACAGCAACATCATTGTCATACGATAGTTTCTCGATAATCTGTACTGTCAAGTCATTTGGGTCATATGAGTCAAAGGGGAATCCAGGTCCCCATGAATTGGTGACCACACGAATGTTCCATGCTTGTTGGGTTGGTGAACCGGGTGCTGATAACTGGTAGGAATATTCCAGTCCGGAATATTCGTCAATGGTGAATGCTGCTTCGCCCATGGATAGCCCAATCAACCATGCGTCTGGTGCGACCCCAAGCTTGTCTCCTGCACTGGCATCTCCATTTCCAGCAACCGTTCCTGCACAATGAGTTCCATGCCCACTTGTAGTGTCAGTATTTTGCATCGGAATCCAAGCAAGACCGGGAGTAGAGGAGCCTGCACCTTGGTCGAGTTTGGCATTGTAGATGACCTTGTCACCTTCATCTGGAATGCTTGGATTGTTTGGATTTTGAGGGTTATAATCCAAATCGGGGTGAGTCGCATCGATTCCCGAATCGAGAACCACAACGGTTACTCCTTCACCGGTAATCGTAGGGTGACTTGGGTGTTTACCACCTGCTTTGGTGAGAATCTCACGGTCCCAAACGTCTCTAGCGCCTATGACATCAACCGTCTTGTTCATTTGTAATTCGATAGGGGCGTTCCATTCCACCCAAAGGATTTCAGATTCTTCAGCCAACGAAGAAATCGCTGCGGCTGGTCCTCTGGCGAGAATGCTTGGCACAACTTCGGTCTCTCGCAGACTGACGATACCCTTGTTTGCTAACCATTGCACATCTTCCGTGTGAATTTCTCTATCGGCGAACTGGATGATGACTTCCAAAGGGGTTTGGTCACTGGATTGGTTGAGGATGTATGTTAGTGCAGGATCGATATTTCCTTCTTGCTCGGTCAATTCACCATGTTCGACGAAATCTAATTTCTCCTGTTCGGAAACTACGGGAACAACTGCGGCAAACGACGATGATAGGAGACAAGCGAGAACAAGGAACATGCCAGTACTCCTTGCCCACATATCCGCGGCCTGCCACCCTCCCGTATTGAACCCATCGCGTATACGCATGCGGGCCGTCGTAGACGGCCCATGTGCTCAAATACGCTAAAAATCGCTCATTTTCGGGTCAAGTTCTCCGTCTTTGTCAATGTACATCAGAGCGCCGCTTGTCGGGTTCGAACCGACGACCTTGGGATTAACAGTCCCACGCTCCACCAGCTAAGCTAAAGCGGCAGCGACTCGCCGAGCCGCAATCCCCTTATGACCACTACGGCCCTTGCACAGGCTCATTCAATGACTTCAATCAGCCTCTCAACAATACCAACTGAGGATTCAGAAATACTCAGACAGGTCTCCAGTCGTTGCATCATTTCTTCGCTCAATTCTTCTTCGCGATGATCTAGGCTCAGGACCAATTCTCCTTCAGCAACGCGTTTGCCCACCTCAGCGTGTATGGTTACTCCAACGCCATGGTCCACCTCCTCCTCTGCACTACTTCGTCCAGCCCCCAGTTCACTTGCAACCTTGGCCAACTCAAGAGCATCGATGTACTCAACCCATCCATCGATCGCTGAATGTAGAGTGAAGGAATTTGGCGCGATGTCCAAGTGCGAACGTATGTCCTCAAGAACAACTTGAGAAACTCCTTGAGCCGCACACATGCGCCTGAATGTTGCTGCTGCAGCACCAGTGCTGATACTTTCAAGAATCTTGATTTGTCCCTGTTCTACACTATCTACAATACCGCTCATCTGCAGTAGATGTGCTCCTTGAATGGCTATCAGGGAAACGGTATCCCAAGAGCCACCGCCTTCAAGAATGTCTAGAATCTCGATGATTTCGTGTGAATTACCAACGTGAGAACCGATGGGTACGTCCATACTCGTCAATAGAACCCTGACATTCATTCCCAAACCCTTGCCTACTTCAATCATCGAACGAGCAAGGATGCGCGCATCGGCGACCTCTTCCATGAAAGCGGCTCTTCCAACTTTAATGTCTAAAATCAGATTGGCGATTCCTTCGGCAGATTTCTTGGATATGATTGAGGCGGTAATCAATGGAACTGAGGGTACAGTTGCAGTCACATCTCGGATGGAATAGAGCACTCCATCAGCGGGAGTAATCCTTTGACTCTGAGCAAAGATACAGCAGCCAACCGAATTTACAACTCTGTGAATGTCTTCCTTTCCCCCATCCGTATTGAATCCTGGAATCGCTTCCAATTTGTCGATGGTTCCACCTGTGTGCGCAAGACTACGGCCAGCGATCATTGGAACTTTCAGGCCGCATGCAGCCAAAGCTGGAGCGAGTGCTAGGCTCATCTTGTCACCCACTCCTCCAGTAGAATGTTTGTCTACATAGAGATGAGAGTCGTTAGGCCAGTTCAGGACTTCGCCCGAATCTCGCATCAGTCGTGTGAATTCTGTTTTCTCTTGCAAAACCATATCATTGTTGTAAACAGCCATCAGCCAAGCACCGATTTGTTCTCGAGAGATTTCTCCCGAAGTTATTCCAGAAATTATGTATTGCAATTCCTCGCTGTTCAATTCACCGCCATCTCTCTTGATTGCGATGATGTCTGGCATCCACATCAGAACACCTCAGGAGGTCAAACCGATCTCGACTAGTCTTTGGTAGAGATATTCTCCTGCTGTGATCGATTCAAACTTTGCTTCGCCACCTGTAATTTGGACTAGTTCATCATCAGGGGTTAGGTCAACTTCATCGCGTGGATGAACGAACATAGGCATAGAGAATCTTCTTGCGCGTGAATTTTCAGGGTTTACCACGCGGTGGGTTGTGCTCTTGAACAGACCATTGGTCAAGTTCTGCAACATGTCGCCTGAATCGACGATTATGTGGTTATGGTTTCCAGCAACTTTGATCCAAGTTCCATCGTGATCCATCACTTCTAGACCATCTGCTGTCGCCCCTACCAAGAGGGTGATTAGATTGATATCTTCATGGGCGGAACTCCTGACACTGTTTACGTCTGCATCATCCGGAATAGGTGGATAATGTATCAGTCTTAGAATGGTATTGCCATCATTGGACATATCGGGTAACCAATGCTTGTCCTTATCCAGATATATCGAGGCTGCTTCAAGCAATCGCGTCGATAGATTCTCCATCTTGAGAAATAGTCCATCGATCACTTCCTTGAATGACGGGCAATCTTTGTCGGGCCAGATATTACTAGGATAGGTTTCAAATTTTGGATGTTCAGAGTCGAGCGTTCTTCCAGTCTGCCAGAATTCTTTCAAATCTGGCGCAGGGTTGTCTTTAGCATGCTCGACTCCAAAACTGGTGAACCCTCTCTGTCGATTGATTTGACGTTGTTCATATGATGATTTAGTATCTGAATCCAAAGAGAAGAAATTCTGTGCCTCTTCGTATGCAGACTCGATTTCAGGTATAGGAATCCCGTGATTCTCAAGAGCGAAGAACCCGATGTCCTTCAGAGCATCACCCATTTGTCGAATGAATCTCTTTTGGCGCTCTGGATCTTCACTGTTCAAGTCGCGCATATCGCAAGTTGGTATGCTTCGGCCGCTCATGACATGCCCCTCCTCAGATGTCTTCATTGCCTCCAGTATGGGCGTTCCACATGAAACTTGGCAATACTCACACTAATTCATTTTGAGGCGTTGTCATACCATTCTTTGAGCTGTTCTGTTGTCCACCCTTGGTCAAGATAAGTTTGCACAGTTTCCTGTGTCCAACCGGGGAATTGCGACATATCTAGAGCAGGAGGTCCCGTTGCCGAACCGTCTAATACCGGCATTGCTGAAGTCGATGAATCTAGGACAGGCAGGCTCGTTTGGTCCAATTCATCCATACTGCTCGCCATTCCAAGCGACTGCGCTAGAAGTTCTTCTTCTCCTTTCTTCTGAAGTGCGTTGATTAGTAGCCATCCTCCCAAGAGGATTCCTGAAGAAATCATTACTATGGTGAATACGGTTCCAGCAATACCCTCTTCTGCATCATTTGAATTGGCTTTGGCTTTGTCAGCAAGTTGTTCGGCGGAGCAGCCGTTGATGTTGACGCTTTCATCCGCAGGAGTTTCAAGGCAGTCATCGAGTTCATCGAATATTCCATCTCCATCCTCGTCGAGTTGTGAAGGGCTACAACCTCTGTAGGATTCCTTGGCCACAGATGCGCCACCTGTGCCTATGGCAATTTCAGAGACAGGCGTGTCCGGGCAATTATCCAGTTCATTCTCCACTCCATCATCATCTAGGTCGTCTGCTGTTCTCTGCTCTGCTGAACAGCCGTGAGAATTGACAACATGTCCAATCGAAGTTCCCGGACAGCGGTCTAAGGAATCTTCGATGCCATCCGAATCAGAATCTGGCCCAGCAGCAGCGCCACAATCCCATTGTTGTCCATCATCGACTCCATTCTTGTCGAAGTCATTCTTTGTCATCGCCTCTCGAATGTTTGCTTCAATGATATCTTGTGATACTCCTACTGAGTTGCTTTGGGCAAGGCTGATTTCGTATGCATCGCTTAGGCAATCCCCATCAGTATCAGCAGAAAGCGGATTACCCCAGTATC
Source organism: Euryarchaeota archaeon UBA226 (assembly GCA_002505935.1). Taxonomy (GTDB): domain Archaea; phylum Thermoplasmatota; class Poseidoniia; order Poseidoniales; family Poseidoniaceae; genus UBA226. Next base: position 9,746 of record DAWL01000051.1, read on the forward strand.
GGAATTCATCAAGATTAGAAATTCCATCTCCATCTGGATCATCACCTTCTTCTCCGAAAATACCTGAGGTGGAGTATGGACTTGTTCTGTTCAAACCGTATTGAACCTCCCAATAATCTGGCAGACCATCACCATCGGTGTCGGCAGAATCATTCAGGCGATTCCAGTCATTCATCCAATGCATACGCATGTGTGATGCGATTTCCTCTGAATCGATAATGACCCCCATCTCTCGATTTCGAATGACTGCATTGGCTCCCCAGTTTACCGAAGAAAACAGGGTCAATTGTCCATCGACGATGACACCTTTGTTGTGATTTTTGCTGACTTCATCTGAATCTGCCATAATGACTGCCGCTGCATCCCATCCATTAGTTGCATTCCAGATGTTGTTGAATTGGTCTACCGCTTCTTGTATTTCATCATCGTAATAGTATCCATTGATTACCATGCGAACCGCCACGCCGCGTTCTGCAGCATTGGACAATGCCTCTAGCAAAGGACTGGGGCCCCATCCCCAATACCAGTCCATGTCGAGGTATTGTAGGGATAACAACAACTCCTCATCGGCTTGATCGATAAGCCATACCAAGCCCTCCATGCAATCATCAGGGCAGGTAAGTAACCTTCCTTCTATCTGGCCACTAGTGGTGAATACAGAATCGGGTAGAGAAGGAGTCTCATCTGCAGGTGCTGGTGTACTCCATCCGCTAGGCGTTCCTTGAGTAGATGATGTGGAATCATATTCCTTGATGTGCATTTTAGCAGGGTCTTCATCCCATAGCAATCTCTCGAGTACCAGACTTGCCACGTCAGCGGAATCGATGATTACTCCCCAATCGACATTTCCAGCGCTGTCGTCTAAGGGCAGGGTGCTGCGGCCCCAGTTTCCAGAACCAAGCCATACACTGCTATCATCCTTGACTGCTACCTTGCTATGCAGATAGGAATAGGGACCATATGGTGCTCCAGAATAATCAGGTTCTCCAAACCAGTATACCGTCGCTCCAGATGCTGCGAGGTCGCTAGCATATCCACGATGGTTCCTCAGGGTATAATCGGTCCACCATGTATCGCCTTCGTCGAGAACTACGGTAACCTCAACTCCATTACTAGCTGCTTGTCTCAAAGCAAAGGATATCTCAGGACTACTGATCTGATACATGTGGACATGAAGACTGCTTTGCGCAGAACCGATCCATTCGATGATTTGAGCTAGTGAACCGTTTGGAGAGACGGTTGGAGTAATGCTCCCAGTACTGGAGAAGGTGGGCGTGGAACATATGTTACTCGCTCCTATTCTACTCCAACGTACCATCCAATCCGCACTGGTGTTACTATCCGGAATATTGCTACAACCATCACCTCGAATCATAATTAGTCCAGAACTCGATCCATTGGGCTCGCTCAAAGCCGCTCCAGTCCATCCCTCAATAGTTGGGTCGGCATTGCCATAGACAACAGCATCTGTAACGCTTCCATCAGGCGCAATCAACTGCAACGCTCCTCCCGAGTTTGTCAGATATACTGAGGTATTCATGACACTGTTTGCAGAAGTCACATCCATCCCTGAGTCCTGTCGCAAACTGGCTGCATCCGGACTGATAATGATCGATTCTCCAGCATCCAGAATCAGACTTGTAATGCGTGCATCGTAGGTATCTCCTCCGACTTTGGTCCTGCGGATGATGTGATTAGCGAGGTTGACTGTTGATTCACCGAGGTTTGTAAGTTCAAAGAATTCGTTGTTTCTATCTGTATAAGATGTCTCATCATACATCAGTCGAGTGAACAATACATCGGTTTCGAAGTTGTAATCATCTGGATCGGGGTTTTCCAGACCTGGAGTCGGCCAAAGTAATGGCTGCCACTCGGCACTTGAATCATCTAAATCAGGACCAAGAGTTCGACAATCTGTGGTAACTGTCCATTGAATTGATTGTCTAGAGACATCATTGGGGTCGCGAAGTTCGATACTGTCTCCATATCCACTAACGAACCAAACTGGGGCGAGAATTACGATGTATTCTCCCGGTTGAACAAGTGTGGCATCAGGTGAATCAGCACTAACATTCCAGATGCGATCATGTCGAATAAGCAGCGAGTCTCCATCCTTGTCGATCATCGACCACCTTGAGACGTTGATAATCTCGCTACCATGATTATGAAGTTCAACCCAATCATCTACAGGTTCCACAGAATCATCGTAGCAATGTGGTAAGACTTCATTCAGAAGTAGGTCAGTAGAACCGGTGTAATTTCCGAATTCTGGATTAGGCGCTCCGGGAGTTGGCCACATCGATTGTATCCATTCTGATTCTGGCGAACTAGGATGTGCTACAAGGGATTCCCCTTCGCTCACGTTGCTGCTCCATAGTATTGAATGCATTACGTTCTCTTGTGCATTGATTAGTGCCAAAGAGTCTCCATTGCTATTCCTCAAGTAGAATGTGGAGGAACCGTTTGACATGACTAATGCATATCCTCCCGCTTCGAGAGTAGTGTTGTTCCTATCGTACAGTCTCTCAGCAGTCAGTGCGAAATTCTTGTACCCTCCGGCTTGCAATTTCCAACCAGCCAAGTCCACAGATTCGTTACCTATGTTGAGCAATTCTACCCATTCTCCATCAGGCCAAACTGAAGTATCATTTCCATGTGGATTAGGCATGACTTCGTTGATCAAAATTTCAGCCTCTCCTGAGACGCCTCCGCTCGGGTTCTCTTGCCCCGGTGTTTCGTAGGCAGAAGGCAGCCAAGCGTCCTCAATGTTCTGTTGTCGAACAAGCGATATGTTCTGTCCGTGGTCATCATCCCAGTGCAGCACGTCAACGATATGTCCTGATGGGTCTCTCAGGCAGAGATGATTGAAATCGTTCCAAAGGGTGGTATCTCCAACGAATTGTAGTAGTCTGTAACTCTTGGATTCGATATTTGTTCCAGTCCCTTCGAGTGAACCATCAAGCAGAGTGACGTTTCCCATGCCGTCAATGACAGACCAACCAGTCAAGTCCTTGTTTGCATTCCCGTCATTGTATAATTCCAACCATTCTCCACCAGCTGCGAAAACTTGTCCATCAGCGCTTGAGTTGGGCATAACTTCGTTGAAGGAGATGTCAGATGAGGCATTGATAATCGAATCGATAGGTGCTGCATTGGCTTCTCCCTGAGTAGGGAATACAGCAGTCACCATGTTGCCTGCAGAATCTTTCACCAAACTCATTCCAGAATGTGCTTTAGACCAAGATACCTTTTCAGAAATTGTTCCGTTGGGCCAAGTCAGAAACAATTCTTCCTGACCATTGTTGAGTACCCCATAACTACTGCTTGAGTTGATTGCGACAATGCCATATTCACCCGCTTCCAAGGTCCAAGTTGAGGAATCCGCAGGGTCATAACCAACCATGTGATCCTCATTCAAAGTGATGATATTACCAGCCGAATCGCTGAGATTCCAACCACTAACATCGAATGCTGTGCTGCCATTGTTGTAGACCTCAACCCATTCTCCTCCCGGCCAAGATTCATTGTCATACGAAGGCCATGGGTTAGGCATCACTTCGCTGATCTGTAAATCTCCACCATAGTACACCGGAGGTTGAGCACCACTATTGTTAGAACCGGGTGTTGGTCCGGCTGAACTGACCCAATCAGCATATGCATCGGCAGGGTCTTCGACGTAAGAAGTCCCAGACTGAGCACTAGACCATGATGCTTCATCGGAGAAGGTGCCAGTTGTATCATACAGGCGTAGGGTATCTGCAGTATTTGTCATGTAGAAGTTGGCAGATGCATTCCTTGCGATGACCATGTAGTCTCCAGCCTGTAGATTCCATGATGCTGAGTCACTAGAGTTGTATCCGACTATGCTGATACTGTCAAATGTCAACTGCTTTCCATTGCTATTCTCAGCATACCACCCGAGGATAGAAACCGCCGAGGTACCGACATTGGTTATCTCAAACCATTCTCCTCCTGGCCACGCAGCATCATCATAACCTGCTGGATTAGGCATTACTTCATTGATGCAGATGTTTCCTCCACATGGCTGAGCCCTTGCCGAATGCAAGACATTGTCATCAGATTCCAATAGAGGAGGCGGTAAGATGGCTAGAATACTGGAGGCTAGCATCAACAAGACTAGAGACAGAGATATTCGATGAGACAAGGCGACACCCCGCGCTAAGCGCAACTCGCCGAGTTGGTCAAGGGACATCAAGCATTCCCGTGCTTGCAACATCAAATGAATCCGAAGGCATCGAATTTCTGGGCGAATGTGTATATCATAATAGGTACTAGAATGATGCCCATTCCATGGCTTCTACGAATGCCCATTCGAGGTGGCATCAGACCCATGACTACACCGACGATCAATACCCCAATACCAATCCAACCTGTCGATAGATAGACCAAGACTGTCACGAAAATAATGACCGATAGGACCATCGTTTGTAATGGAATCAATTCGTGAAGTTTGAGGATTCCTTTACCTACTTTGAACATCAATGGAACTGCAACCAATCCTGAGGCTATGCAGACTGCCAATAGTCGTACGAAATCTGCACTTGGTTCGTTGGCTGACCACTTGTCAATAGGGTACATCATCTTGAGAGCTAATGTCGCTCCAGAACGAGAGCGCCCGATGATGTAGAGGAACCCAAGGACCATGACAGTCACCGCAGTATTCACAGCAGAAAGAATGGCGATTATCTCCAAGTCCTGCTCTGAATGTGGGTCCTCGATTTCTTCTCCAGCAGCTTCTCTACGCGCCCTCTCGAGAATTTCTTCATGGGTTAGTACGGGAATCATCCCGCTTTCAAAATCCATTCCATATCCTTCCTTGCCCTGAACCTTGGCTACAACATTGCGTCCACCCATAACCAGAACTGTCGCTTGAGCAGCGGTCATTCCAGGTAGAACTCCCATGCAACCTCCCGCTACTGCAGACCAGAAGCAAGGAACCACCAATGGTCCCGCAGGGGGTAACTCCCAGTCGTCTTTCTGCGGTGGTAATTCGCTGGTAGTCGAATAGATGTCGATCAGGTTAGCAATTCCGAACAACCCTGCCAAGGATGGAAGCAGTAGGCTGGCATTTGGCATGCCTACCGGTGAACGTGCAGGTAGCGCGAACACAGCCCAACCATACATTCCTGCCAAGAAAAAGAATCCAGTAGCGGCTAGAAACCCTGCAAATCGAGAATCCTCGCCTAGCCTGCCTCCACTCAAAGTTCGCATCCATTGTGGCCATGTCAGGCGGGTTGTTTCGGTGACCAGTAGTAAGATGGAAATAACCAGCAGAATCCAAGGTAGGGCATCTCGCATTTCTTGATACAGGCCCATCTCAGGACCAAACACAATTCTTGCAACTACAATGAGTGGTAGGCTTAGCAAGAGTCCCAATTGAGAACCGCGCGCAGAATATGCAACTCCTTTTGCTGCATGGCCAGCAATAAGCATTCGATGCCCTGGTAACAGCGATAGTGCAGTGTCTCCATCAGGAGCCCCAATCAATGCCGAAGGTATGTAATTCAGGAAGGTGTGAACAGTTCCACAAGAGACGATCAATGCTGCAACTGAAGACAAAGGAATCCCGAGGTCTAATAGCGCGGGGGACAGAGCCAATAGAATCAGAGCAACGTTGTTGACGTGAAATCCCGGAATCAATCCAGTCAAGGTTCCCATGATCATGCCCGCAAACATTGAACCGAGCAACCATGCGAGTTCGACTTCCCAAGACATAGAGTACCCTCCTCATGTATTCGGCGTGGATTCAGCAACAAGTGGGTCGCTATCTGCAAGTGCTTCTTCAGTATCTGTGAATCCGTCTCCGTCGCTATCAACTTCGTTGATATTTGTTCCATATACTTCTTGTTCGGAATAATCTGAGAGTCCGTCTCCATCGCTATCTTCTGCACCTGCTGCTGAGAGGCAAAGGTACGTGGTGCGGTTGTTGATATCTTGCTTCTCAATCAGTCTTCCAAGCCAAGGCTGGCTGTGATTCATCGCTTGCAAAGATAGATTCTGTAGGTTCTGAGTTTCAGCACATACCCTATCAGATGTTCCCGGTCGAACAATCCAAGTTTCTCCTGAACCATTAGCATCGATCATGGTGCCATCAATATACACGAGATTGTTCTTTGAATAACCCCAAATCGTGACATCGCTGTCCCAAGACAAAGTTTCAGGTGCGATTGGATCTCCTTGTGCAGTCCATTGTTTGGCAACTAAATTCAGGCTTCCATAGGCAGGATTCCAACCGACACTAACAGTCATCTCTAGGCGTTGTCCTTCCTCAATCCATTGCTGTCTTGAAGATTGAAATTCAACATACACACTTACCTTGTCATCTCTCCACGATTTTGCGTCTCTTACAGATGCGGAATCATCCTCAGGGGATAGTGACTCAGCGAGGTAACCTGTAACATTCCATTCCTTTGATTCGTCGTCGATGTATTGTGCCGGATATGTCACAATCTGATACAACAGGTCTTCCACTCCAATTATTGGTTCGCTGCTGGCTTCTCCACCATCATCGATGCAGACATCATCGATTGCTGATGACCAGACGAGTCTACCGGTCCAAGTTCCATCTACGCCGTCGAATGTCGAGGCATTATCTTCCAAAAGTCGGCCTCCAGGTAAGATGCAAATCTTCTGATGGCTAGCCGGCCCTTGAATCCACCATGAACCGGATTCATCTTGCGATGGAATACCATCGATCTGAACGAGTTTATTCATCTCGTAGCCCCATGTGTCTCTCTCATTCCAATCAAGTTCTGCCAGAGTGGGGATTACCGTGTAATCAACCATTATTTCTGGACCTTGAGTATACATGACATAGCGGAATTCACGCTCTTCAAAACGTACCTGTCCCTGAACTGTTATCTTGGAACCCGCTTCAATCCATGTTCCACTGGAACTGGAGATGAACAATCGCAATTGATGTTTTGAATTGGCATAATTAGGGTGGTCTGCGATGTATGCTGAAGTCCAAACAGTATCCGGATGTACGGTTTTGGTAATGTATCCCTCTACGGTTATTGTTTGATTGAGGTATGGTTCGGCATCCTGTCCAATCAATGCTAGAGGCACTTCTTCGGTTTCGGCTACATCAGAAGCTTTCCACTGAATTGCACCATTACCTAAGGACTGAATCCAGAATCGCCCTTCCCATTGGCGTACATCTCCCACCGCTGAAATGGTTGAACCGATGGTTGGAACATCTCCGAATTTGAACCACCTCACCTCTGCGACTCCAGTATCATCCTGTACGATGATGTCCAATCTTTGGGAACCATCTGAATATGGGTCCTCTACCCAAGATACCATTTTTCCTTCGATGCGCACGACTTCATTCTCGTGTTCGTGCAATTCCCCAATCATAACCCTGTCAGGTTCCCTGCTGACTGCATAGAAATTCAGGGCGGCAACCAGTAACACAGAGAAGAAGAACATCGGCCATAACTTGCCATCTGCCCCTGACAAGAATACTTTGCTACTGCTCCATTCAGCGGGAGCCTGTTCCTCGCCCATGTCCCCTCGAGGTATCGGTTGACTTTTGATATACGCGTTGCCATTCAAATATGTTCAAGAGTGACATGCGGGGGTTTGAAGTCATTCAGCGAGGCCCAGCCAGTTGAGGGGTAGCCGTGCGAGACAGGGTGATTCGCGATGAAATACATCGTGATATTCTAGTTCCAGCGCATATTGCTCGTATTATCGATACCCGCGAAATGCAGAGATTGCGATTCATTCAGCAATTATCAACATGTTACTACGTATTCCCTGCTGCTAATCATAGTAGATTCATCCATTGCCTCGGTGCCTATCACTTAGCGGGCAAACTTTGTGCACAGTTGCAGGCGATTCATCCTGGGCGCCTTAGTGATTCAGATGCTGAACTGGTACAGGTGGCTGCACTACTACATGACATAGGGCACCCTCCTTATTCCCATCTACTAGAGACTCCTGAGGTCTTCGCAACATTCCATTCCCATGAGAAATGGGGAGCATTGATGCTAGAATCAAGTGAAACCGAAGTCGGCGCTGCGACAAGAGAGGTTCTTGGAGAAGAGAGGTTTGGTCGTTTGTTGGCCATAATGAATGGGGAGAAGGAACACGATGGTAAGGAGATTGAACCCTTCCTCAAAGAGATGGTTTCCAGTCAATTGGATGTTGACAGAATGGATTATCTCCTCAGAGATCAGGCGAATAGTGGGGCTCAGATAGGTGGATTCGATGTGGATCGTGTCCTTAGAGCCATGCGCGTTGATGATGAAGGTCATCTATACATCATGAATTGGGGCCTTCCCGCTATCGAGGCATATTTGGTGTGCCGCTTCCACATGTACCAACAGGTCTACTTCCACAAGGTGAACCTACTTACTCAGTCATATCTGATTCGTATGTTGAAGAGGGCTCGAGAATTGCATGAACTTGGGGAACTGAAACTGGACAAAGGATTGCGTAGTATGTTGGCCGATGAGAATCTTAGCGTTGCAGAATACAGTAGGTTGACAGATGCAGATGTTCAGTTGGGAATGATGCGATGGTCCGATCATTCTGATGATGAGTTGTCTTCCTTAGCAGCAAGACTGTTATCGCGCAGAGAATTCCACAAGTCATTGAGGATAGAAGGATTGTCGGCAGAGATGGCTGAGCGTTTGTCAGGTCCGCTGGGAAGGCTGGTTGCAGAAGCGGGTTTTGATGCGAAAGATGATGTCATAACCGCATCTATCTCCAAGCGTGGATATCTTCCCTACAGCGAGGGAATTATGCTTCAAGATGGCAGGGATGTTAGTCAGGCCAGCCCGCTGGTCTTGTCATTAGTCGAACCCGATCAGCGCGTTCATGTGTTTGTTCCAGAATCGGTTAGGGATAAGGCTGAAGCCGTAGCAAGGGATATCGTAAGGCCATATCAGAGTAGCCTTGCACAATTCGAGGATTGAGGTGGAAACAGCGAAATCCTTGTCATCCTGATGCACCGGCCAAGCATGAGGGCCTGTAGCTTAGTCTGGTCAGAGCCCCCGGCTCATAACCGGGTGGCCGTCGGTTCGAATCCGGCCAGGCCCACT
>DAWL01000051.1:19186-32298 GCA_002505935.1 Euryarchaeota archaeon UBA226
GATAGAATACTCTTTTTTCCCGTAGGGAACATCGTGTTTTGTCAATGCTACAACCCATAATGGTTATGAATGGGGGCAGAGTGGAAAAATATGGAGATGAAAATATGAGGCGCACACCAATGCTGCTTTTTGCAGTATATCTTGGCTCGCTCATGGTAGCGCTTGCTCCTGTGCCAACGGCTCAGGCTCAAGGAAGCGTAACCCCGATGATTACATTGACTTGCAACGACCAGATTATCACTATCGATGTTGCACCCGGTAAGACCCGTGATGGTTCTACAATGTGCTCGGTGCAGAATCCGACTGCTTATGACGAGACCGTCAGTATTCAGATTGTTTCCTCTCCTGGTATTGCTGTCGCAGCCAGTGGTACGCTTTCGATTGGTGCCGGACAGACAGCGGATTTCCCAATCGGTGTTTTGGCTCCGGTGAAGGCGGAGATGAAAGATCACCCAATCACGGTGACTGCAACAGTTACCCACGTGAATGGAATCACCAACACTCAGTCTACTGTTCAGAACATGAACATGATTGTCAGTATCCAGCAGTTCTCCATGATTCAGATTGTAGCCCAGAATTCCTTCACTCAACTACGACCTAAGGTCGATTACACCTTCGTATTCGATGTGTACAACCACGGTAACCAGCAGGATAAGATGCGATTCTCAATACCTGACAAGAATATCGATCAATTACGAGAGGATGGTTTCCAGATTACTCTACCTGCAGTCAGTATGGAGATGCAGGCTACCGATACTCCATACAAGGTGAGAATTAACGTTCGAACTCCGAAGAATCAGGGTTGGACCGACGAGTACTACCAGTTGGAGTTCCAGACCGTTAGCGATTTCTCTTGTAGAGAAGAGAAATGTGAGACTACTGCTGAATTACAGATGATTACTATCTACGTTCGCGGAGTATATCTTCCTGGCTTTGAAATAATTCCAGCACTTTCTATGATTGCGCTTGCAGCCGCGGTATTAGGCCGGCGTTTCATCAATGATGAAGAAGAGGAAGAACCTGAAACCGAATCTTCTGTTTGTTGACGGTTCGTTTGAACGGGTTGAATAACCCCGTAAGTTTTCACTCTTAAGGGCGGAGACTTGATGAGTCACCCGTGGAACGGAGTAGTATAGGTGAGTTGTATGTCAGGATTACTGGATAAGGCAAAAGATGTCTCAAAGAGTGATACGGAAACGACTAGTTCCGGTTCTAGTGTAGAAAAGGGCTCAGGTCTGCTGGATAAGGTAAAGGATCCGTCAAAGTCGACGGGAGGTTCTACTTCAACAGGACAAGCAGGTATTGGCCTTGGCCTTGTTACGATGTGCGTTGTCGTATACATGGTATGGGATCTGAAGAATTGGGAAGGAATCATCCCGTTCGCCTTGTTGCTACTCGCGTGGGGATGTACTGCTTGGGGTTTCAAGGAGATCAAGGGCGATTGGAACAAGAATCGAACTATTGCCATTGGCTTATCATTCCTCGTTGTCGCTGCAATCCCATATTTCGCAGCCTTCTCTTGGCAAGGTGGAAACGTCAGGGCCTCAGAATTCAGCATCGATGAAGTCAACGACAATTTGCTATTCACTCTGTATAACACGGTGGGTGAAGATGCATCTGCCAGCATAGTGGTTGGTGGAGAAGAAGTTTGGTCTGCGACAGGAATAGAATATTCCACAAAAGGGTATTCAGAAGTCTCTGCTCCTTTGTCTGAATTGTACCAGGGTAGCACTTTGGATCAAAATGGGAATGCTGCCCTGACCTATACGATCAAGGTATCATCGGGTGATATCGAATGGGATGGAGAAATCGACTCCAAGGTTTTGGAACGAACTGTGACTGCAGCTGGCGCTGACATGCAACCAGTAACTGAGCAGGAAGATGAATCGGGAGACGGCTCAGGGCATACTGACACTACACATCTTGGCTTGCAGATAGGTATTGGAATCGGTATGGAGGACACAGATCTCAACAGAGTGGAAAGTGGAGAAGGTCATTGGGATGCTTACATCAAGCAGTTGAACAGTGATTACAGCTTCACTTTGGTCATCACTTATGATGGTTCTACGGTTTGGGATGCTTCGACAACATTCACTGTAGATGGAGATAGCATGACCTCAAGCGGTGGGGATACTGGAACTTTTACTGCAGGCTGGATGGACCTTGTTATGAGCAACAGCATGGACACTACCAAGGATGAACTCAGCAGAGATATACATTATATCCCTCGCGATGACTTTTGGCAAGGGGATGGTTGCTACAAGGCAACTTTGACCATAACTCACACAATTTCCACGGGCGATTCATTTGATACATTCTCCAAGACCAACGGATTCCATTACTATTGGGAAGAGAATGAGAACAAGAATCACGAAGAAGAATACAAACCAGCGGTAGCCTGCTGATCAGTCTTCTGATTCTTCAATTGCCTCTTCTTCTGCATCTTCGCTTTCTTCGGCGTCGGAGTCTTCGTCTTCTGGAACTTCAACATCGTACTCCTTATCGGTCTCGCGCTTGGACATGAATAGTAATGCAGCGACAGCGATGGAAATTGCAACGATTATGATAGTGACCATCCCACCATCATTGGCTTCTATTGGTTCTTGCCAGTCTAATTCTCCACTGGTTGCTGAACTCGAATCACCAAGAACCATGTCTGGGTTATCTGAAAATGCATTTGGAACAACGGGTTCACAACTCAATGATTCCTTGCCATCTGAATATTGAGTCCAAGTGAATTCAACCACTACTGATTGACCTGATGTTGCATTGACAGGGATGAATGTTGGAGATGTACTAACATCCCCGCCGCTAGAATCTTCGCAAATCAATTTGATTGAGGCAGTTGCTCCATCATTTTTCACAGTAGCCTTGACAACTACAGGGTCTCCACTTGTAGCCTCACTATCTACAACTTCTAACGATGTAATCGAGATTTCAGGTAAGTCCAATGATAATTCCACATCATCAGTTCCAAGTGCTTGGGGTTCTCCATAGAATATACCCCAACTATCTTCTGCACCTTTGAACCGTATGCTGACAATGGTTGCATTATCAGAGTTGACAGTTCCTGAAGAATCCATCCATTGCACAATTCTTGGAGGTAGTGTGGCAGTTCCACCAGTTCCTGTGGAGACATTCATTGGCAAGTTAAAATATCCATTTTGCTCGAATCCTTCAATTCCTATTTCAACTTGAAACAAAGGTGCTGTTAGTGTTTGTTCATGGCTTTTGATTGTCCACCTATCAACATCTCCGCCAGTCCCTTCACTATCTTCATCCCAGTTCACTTGTGCACCAAGTGAACCCTTGACATCTTCATCAGTAATACTTCCATTCAGGTTGCAGTCGTCAAGATTCAAGGTTCCTGTCGCACCGAGATCTATGGGTTCAAATGTTCGCATGGTGGTTGCAGTCAGAGAGCAATTGCCAAAACATTCGAGGTTAATGCTACTTAACGTAGCAGAGTTCGTATGCAGAGTGCCACCTTGTTGAATATTTATGCTCCACGAGATTGCGCCATCGGCCTTCATATTGCGATAAACTAGACTTCTGATATCTTCCACATCATTGTTGTCGCTACCTTCTAATACTGTAATTCTGGTTATATGGACCGTATTGAGAGATGGCGTTTGCAGATCTATTTTTGCATAGTCTGTAGATGGTGCAAGGTTACTAGTGAAATCCACAAAATTACCAGTTACATCTTGCAGTGCACTGCCGTTAAATCCTGCTTTTAATGAGGTCCCAGAAGTTATGTTGTTGGAGAAATAAATCCGGATAGTTGTGTCCCCTCCGATGCCCTGGAGTGGGACTTCTATGCTAGCTTCATTTGGGTACACAGTTAACCAATAGTTTTCGGATTCTGCGTGCATTGAACCTGAATCAATGTCTAGAGTTCCACCTTGTGATACAGTAATGCTTGAGTCTTCTGCAATCGTCATGTTTGCCGACACGGTCAAGGTGGCTCCTGAAGCGATAACCACGCTTCCATCGAATACGCCATCACTGGACCATTCTTCATCACTTGTGATTGTGGAATTACTACCGTCACTAGGTGGGGCGGCGATGGTGTTGGATTGTATACTCAACAAGATCAACAAAACTACTAGGCAACTGTTTCGGAAGGCACTAAGTCTTCTCATGCATCGAGCGAGAGAACTTCAGTCATTAACGACTCGCCTTCAATAGGTCGTATCAAGGCGTTTTTTACTACCCTCAATACGGTACGTCTTTCCACCCTAACCAATAACCGAAGAGGTTGAACAGGCGATGGATGAAGGGAGTAGCCGCTAGAAGGACTAGCATCCCAAGGATCGCATCAGGATCACCTATCGCAGAACCTCGAAGGAATAGTATTCCAAAGGTGAATGTGGCTACTGCAAAAGGCAAGGTGTCTAGAAGTGGTGCTTTACTGGAAATATCTCCTTCTCGCTTCATTCCTTTTCTACGCTTGATGTAAGAGCCGGTTGAATCACCGATTAGGGAGGAAAGTCCAAGCATTGAACCGATGAAGAAGGCGGTAATCATCGTTCCTCCCATCCAGAACCAATCCTCGGGTCCGATGCCCCACATGATATCCATGAAAGGTGCATCGTCTGGACCTGCACCAGCGAATAAACTGGCCATCAGCATGGCTTGTAAGCCGCTGGTTAACGCACCCCCGATCAGACCATTCCATGTCTTGCCATCTCCCAGCAAGCGATTGCCATCTTTGTGTATCCTTCCACCATCGATAGGCCATGGCCCTAATCCGGTCTTTGGTAGCCATTTGCCCCACATCATTGCCCATGTATTTACTAGAAATCCGGGCAAGTACAACCATAGGACGGTAAGGATGAGCCAGCCGGTCCCAACACCTCCGATATCTCCTTCCATGGTATCTTGTGGAGGAACAGGCTGTTCAACATACCGGATGCTATCATGTCAACGATTATCGTGCAGGGTCACCCCCGAAGGGGCATGTCAGATGCTTCTAGATTGGTCGTGTTGGTAGTCGGAGGAGGGGGTAGAGAGCATGCTTTGTGCATAGCTTTAGCAGCCTCACCAAGCGTTTCTGAGGTCCATGTGTGCCCTGGTAATGCAGGCACTAGGTTGCTTGCTCAGAATCACCCAATTTCAGCCTCTGATGTTTCAGCTGTAGTCGAATTGGCCAAGGAATTGGGCGCTGACCTAGTGGTCGTTGGCCCTGAAGCCCCGTTAGTGGATGGTTTGGCAGATTCGTTACGTTCCTCAGGCATTGCATGCTTCGGACCGGATTCAGAGAACGCAATGTTAGAAGGTAGCAAATTAACTGCGAAATCTGCGATGTCTGAGTTTGGAGTTCCTACTGCGGATTATCTGATTCTCGATGCTGATTCGGATATCGATTCCGCTTTGTCTTCCTACTCAGAATCTGGAGACCCTTGGGTTGTCAAGAGAGATGTTCTTGCGGGAGGAAAGGGAGTCGTCGTGACTACTGATTTTGAAGAGGCTCGTACGGCGATTGAGCAAGCCATTGAGAGTGATGGCAAGGTGTTGTTGGAATCTTTCCTTCCTGGAGAGGAAGCGAGTGTTCTAGTGTTGATGGATGAATCCGGATATGTTTGCTTGCCCGCCAGTCAAGATCACAAGAGGTTGGAAGAAGGTGACAAGGGGCCTAATACCGGCGGCATGGGGGCATATGCTCCGGCACCGGTCTATACTGATGAAGTACGTCGCAAAACTATCGAGCGGATAGTTGAACCAATGCATATTGGATTGAGTAAGAAGGACTCCCCTTATCGCGGAGTTCTGTATGTTGGATTGATGATAGATGAAGATGGAGATCCTTACGTCGTAGAATTCAATGTTCGTTTTGGAGATCCCGAGTGCCAAATCACCCTTCCTCTAATCGAGTCAGATTTAGCAGGACATCTACTGGCTTGTGCTGAAGGTAGACTCTCCTCTGAGCATGTCGAATTCCGCGATTCGCATTGCTTGACTGTTGTATTGGCTGCAGAGGGTTATCCCGGTTCGGTGGAAAAGGGAAGGAGAATTACTGGAGATGGTCTTATTGTTAATTCTGAAGAAGGTCAATCCTCGTCATGGATTAATCATGCAGGAACTGCTTGGAAGGATGGTGAATTAGTCTCCAGTGGAGGCAGAGTTCTCTCTGCTACAGGTATTGCTAACAGCCTATCTGAAGCGGCAGAATCTGCATATTCATTGATTGACAAGATCCAACTCGAGGGCGCTCAATTTCGAAGGGATATCGGACATCGCGCCTTGTAAATTATCAGGCCTGTGAATATTATAACCCGTTAGGTGCAAATCGTGGTACTGCGCCAAGATGGCTATGCTTCACCATGAGAAGCACTAAAAATAGACCACAGGTGGCGTGGACGCTTCAGCCTTTAGGCTGAGCGTTGAGAGAGATGGTTCCGTATGGAGAACACAGAAGAAAAACAAGACGATAGTGGGCCAGCATTTGCGCTGGGGTGGCTAATTGCCCCTCTGGCTATCTTGCTGTCTTTTGCCACAAGCCAGGCCCTCGGTCTGGAATTTTTGACCGCCGAAGCGGGAATGACCTATGGCGTACTTTGTGCCGCAGCGATTCTCGCAACCGTACCGCGATACATCGCTAATGCCGGCCTGTACGAAATGCGTTCTTCTGTTCTCTCTCTAGCATTTTTTGGAATCTGTTTGGTAATTGCTTGGACATTGGCTAGCACCACTTCGGTAGGGGCATTGACAGCATTGCTCTTCTTGCTACTAGCGATTGGAGGCCATCTGTTCGATATTCGTGGCAGACACGAGGAACAGACCATTCTGACTTTTGCAATCATCGGATTCATGTTTGCATTGTTCATTGCTGGTGCAGCCGATGTTTGGGCTGCTGAGGAACAAGACCTCATCAACAATAACCCCAATGACCAAGTTCAGGATGGTACGCCTGGAGCCGATGAATGGAGTGAGTACTATCTCAACGAACATCGACAGGCTACAGGATTCCTTTTCTTCAGCGTCTGGACGATTTCAGTTTTGATTGGAGTTGTTGTCGCTGCAGCACAACGCGGGGTATTATTCGCTCCAGGTTCGGGTAAGTGGTGGAGTTTCCTTCCTTCGAGAGAGGGATACAAGCCTAATTCTTCAGAGTGGACCCTGATGGCAGTATTCGGAACATGGGCTCTTGCCCACCTAGCCGGCTTGATTCACTTTGCAACTGGGGATGTCGCAACAAGATTGGAATTATCGATTGGAGGTGTGGAGCACGGTCACATAACCTACTGGTGGTCCGCTATCACGGGGATTATTCTGTTATTCATCGGCTTCTGTATAGCCGAGCGTTGGTTCACTAGAGCAATGTTGATCGCAGCATGTTGGATAATGTACACGATTGGAGGCTGGCAAGAAGCTGGATGGATGCAAGTTGAGATGCTAGAGGGCACTCAAGGTTTGTTCATCTGGTTGGGAATCAGTTTCTTCGTGTTCGTTGGCGTATTCTACATCGCAGGACACGACAAGTGGGGCGGTTGGGACAATCGTTCACTTGTAGACCCAAGCAATGCGAGACAATGGTGGCAGGCACATTGGGCCGGAGTTCTTACCATGTCTGCTTTCATCGTTGCCTTGATTGTCAGAACAACTTGGAATATCATTCCGGCTATGGCCGCAACCGGCACTCTCGGCTGGGATATGACTGGAGGTTCGGACCCTTGGTACATGAAGCGAGCAGTAGACTACATCATTGCGCAGCACGCACATTTCATCTTCGATGCTGATAGGGCTTATCCAATTGGCGGAATAAATCCAAGGCCACCTCTGTTCGCATGGAGCCTAGCACTAGGTGGAATGTTAACAGCACCGTTCCTTGGCCTTGAGGCTTCAGAAGCAGTATGGTGGTCTGTAGCAGGTCTTCCTGCTCTGTACGGGGCTTTGACAGTGTTCCCATTGGCTGCATTGGCAAGAGATCAAATCGGTAAGGGTGCTGGTGTCATCACTGCTTGGTTAATCGCATTGATGCCCGGTCACGTAAGCCATAGCACCTTTGCTTTGGCAGACCACGATGCCTTCGTACTGCTCTTCCTATCCCTTGGATTCCATTACTATCTCAAGGCCGTTCAACACGGTGGAAATGAACGTCTGGTCAAGGAGATATCATGGCGCCCTAGGCACATCTTTGCTGCGATGGGTAGTGTAGTCAATCAGAAGAAGACCGCAGTTGGATATGCAGTTTTGGCAGGTATGGCGATATCAACAGTCGCTCTTGGATGGAAAGGATTCGTCTATGGTCCTGCAATCATATTTGCTGCATTCAGTCTACAGATTCTGCTGAACTTGATTCGTCGCAGGGATAGTACCATTCTTGCTACTCTCAACATTATCATGCTGAGCGTGGTGTTCTTGGTGCCAATGCCATTCTATGCGCATCCACAGTTGAATCTGGTATGGGATGCTAGTGGTTTCCAGCCAATGTTCTACATCTTTGGATTCACACTGTTGGCATCGTTCATTGTAATGGCATATCGTGACAAGCCTTGGTTACTGGTATTCGGAACTGGTGTTGCAATGATTGCAACAGTATTATCGATTTTGGCAGTTCTACAGTTCGTCTTCAATGTCTACAACGGTTGGGATGTATTGTTTACTGGAGGATATTACTTCACTAAGAACAAGATATTCGGTACGATTGCTGAGGCTCAAGCGCCTAGCAGAGGTACCCTCTTTGCTTCGTTTGGGCCATTGGTCTTCATCGCTGCTTTATCCGCAGGAGTATGGGGAGTTTGGCAAGGTATCAGGCACCGAAGACAGACGCGTCTGATTCTTGGCTTGTGGGTATTGATCGGAGCCTACATGGCTTGGTCTGCTGGACGATTTATCTTCAACGCCTCTCCAGCCATGGCAGTTCTAGCATCATGGGCAATCGTAGGAGTATGGCAAGGAAGTGGTGCCGCAGAATTCACCAAGGAATGGCGCAGATTAGGGATAAGAACACCAGGTGAGAGATTCACTGCCACTCGTAAGGCATTGTGGAGAACTCCCGCATTCAGTGCTCTTGGTCTAGTTATGCTAATGCTGATGTCTCAGCATGCTACCTATGGATTGGACGCAGGAATTCCACGCGGTAGCGATGCCAAGGAGGACATCGATTCAACAATCTACCATTTGTCTCCTGATATGTTTAGATTCGACATTTGGGATTTCTCTTTGCTGGATAATACTCCATACAAGGATGGCGACAGTTGGTACATGAATTCCTTTGGACCAGGTTTCAACGGTTGGGGTTGGAATACGGCGTATGATTGGTTAGCATCGCAAGATTTGACTCTTGATGCCAATACTGAAGACGAATGTAACGAACTCGAAGGTATATGGCGAGATGGAGTTTGTGCGCAACGATTTGGCGACCGCCCAGCCTTTGTTTCATGGTGGGATTATGGATTCCAAGCTTTGGCTCAGGGCCAACACCCTTCGGTCTCTGACAACTTCCAATCCGGAATTCCTGCTACAGGAAACATGTTGCTCTCGCGTTCACAAGACGATTTGGTGGCCTTGTTCATCTGGCAATTGACAGAGGGTGACATGATGTATTCCTCCACTTCAGGTGCGGGGTACGAATTGACCAGCCCATTCTATCGAGTCTTGGACAATGCACTTGACGATGATCAGTTGGAGGAATTCATACACATTCAGACCGAGATGGGACCTGATGGTGCCAAGGATAGAACCTTTGCTGTGGTCGAGAGCAATGGACAATTGGTATTGGCTAAGGGAGGTGAAGTGGTTGATGGAGTCCTCAATGAATCACAAGGAAACCTTTGGAGAATCTATGATGGCGTAGATGTGGAACCCTGCGACGATGAATCAGTCAATACTTGCAAGGGTGACTCATATGTCTCAGAGGAGCAGGCTAGAGTCCGCTTCAATCAGAAGACCGTTAATGATGACCTTACAGAAACAGAAACCACATACTACATCATTGGAGAATATTGGTACACAACCGACCTCATTGAGGAATTTGACAATGTTGCTTCAAATCTACACAGGAAGAACGCTCGCTTGGCTTTAACTCGTCAGTTGCTGACCGATGCTTTGGATACAGAGGAATTGAATTCGTTGTATAGCAACTTGATGGCGCTTGATATCTATGATGTACCTGACAGTGAGGGCGCCCCTGGAGAAACATTCCGCAGGAATCACGAGATTCGTTATTTCGCGGTGGATAACAGGTTGTACCCCATTGGCGGGCGATATGACCAAGATCGTGCCTATAACTATGGGAATCCAACCGGAATTTTCCATGCACCGACCTCTCTTGGAGGGCAGGATGTAGACACTTTCCTCAAGACTACTTACGAAACTGAGAGAGATGGAATCGATGAAGAGATGACCGCAGAGAGATACGAAGAGGCATATTTACAGGATTTGTTGAATCAACAACAACAGGGAGCTGAATATGTTCCTCTCAACCTTGTAGATATCCGCGTTGATCACAAACCTGCATTCTTCGACACAATGTTGGCTCGAACATACGTAGGATATGGTGCCTCCACTCTTGGTCTAGATGTGGGTTCATCGAATCCTCAACCGGCTCAACACTTCCAAACACGTGGTTCCCCAGGTACGATGCTACAACAGGCTGTACCTTTGCCAGGTGCCATGTTGAATCACTTTGTTATCGCAAACTGGTATGGTGCCGGATTGAGCGATGAAGCAGGATTCCCAGAAGAGTTCGCAGGAACTCGCCCATTGGCGTATACAAATACTCAGGTCAAGATATTGAAGTATTATTCTGGAACTGAAATCTGTGGAAAGGTCGAAATGTCCGATGATGGACAAGGAATGAACAACACTAGAATTCTACTCGAGCGAGATGCATTCAGTGGCGAGCATGAGGCCGATATGGACAACAATACCTACTGGATACCTATTGCAGCGGTCGATACAGATGAAAATGGAGAATATTGCGTAGTTGCACCGGCTGGCCACTTGCGATTATCTGCCTATCTTGGTGACTTCAGCAGCGTAGGTGATGAGGATCTGATCCGGCAAGGTAAGATGCAAGAGAAAATCACTGACTTGGTAACTCAGAACAATGAGGATAGAGATACCAACCCATTGACTGGAATTCTTGGAGGAGTTTCAAACATGACTTGGTTGAATGAAGTTCACCTCAACGTGACTGGCGAACAAGGACACTCTGGTGAAAAGTACGGTGAAGAAATCAACATCTTGGTCGACACATCTGGAGTGAGTGGAGTTGTTTCATGGACTGGAAATGAGTTCTTCGAAGGCGACCCACTTGTCGATACCGATTTCATTCTGAGAAACATCTGGTCTACAGAGGACAACTATACAATTACTACCACAAATGGTTCTTTCACCACCAGTGAGACAAGAATCGTGGGTCCGGGACACGGTGAAGTGACCTTTACTGAGCCTGGAACATTCACGCCTTCATTCGCGGATGATGCAACTACTACAGTGGTCAAGAATTTCCGCGGAAATTACACCAGAACCATCGATCATGGATTGACCTTCACTGGAGATGGAAATTGGACTGGTAAGGGTAGCATACGGGCTTATGCAGATAATGTGGAAAATACCAGCGTGGAAGCGTGTGCTGGTGATTCAAATGCGAGTGCAGCCTATGCTCAAACCGGTTGGCAAATCTGTCTATTTGAAGAAGGCGCTACAGGTGAATTGAACACCTACTTGTTCAATGGTTCAATCAATGCTAGCGGACGAATGACCGCAAACGGAAGTGTGTCCTTCACCACCTATCTTGATGGGGAGACCTTTGAGGGAGTAGGTTCCTTCGAGGGAACCGGAACCATCAATGGAACGGGAACATTCACTGGAATTGGTCACTTCTCTGGCCCAATTGTGGAGCCGGGTTCATTCTACATCAGTGGATTAACCCCTGGAACTTACAACATGATTGCTCAATTGGAAAATGGCAAGGAAGTATTGTTGCCGCAACCCGTTGAAGTCAAGATTGAACCACAATTCGATCTAAAGTTGACCATGCCAGGTTCATTGTTCACTGATACCATGGAGGACATGAACGGAGACACATTCACTAACAGGACTTTTGAGTTGATAGATGTTGATCTTGGTGTGGATGCCGCCATAGTTATCGAAACTAATGAGACTGGAGGGTTCAAGTATGGTCCATTGAGTAAGGGTGAATATTACTACAGATTCGACCTTGATGGTGACGGGTGGTACGAATTGAACAGCACCTTGACTGTGGGTGATGAAAGTGAGGAATTGAATATCAACATGCCAATTCCAATTCACACTGACGTATGGTTCAACATCTCTTCTGATTCTTTGGATGAGGAAGGGCAACCAATTGCTTGGGAGGTTTCTAATCGAACTATGATTGTTGAATCGAAGTTCGGTGACTTCCCACCATTCGAGGTAACGTCGAATGAGACTGGATACGTACGCTTTGAATCTCCAATGGGGCACTGGATAGTCTCCGATATGAGTAACGATACTCACATGTTGTGGTTTGATTTTGAACTCAAGGAAGATGATTTGGAGTTGGGAGATCAGACATACATAGTTGCGGTCAATGTTTCAGGTCAGGTTGTATCGCCTGATGATTGGGCTGCTTGGAATGAGAATAGGTCGATGGAGCACAATTTCATCACAGTCTCTGGAGTAAATGTTACCATGCGCAGTGGCAATTTGGTGAGATATGATGTCACAGATGAGAATGGAGTATTCACTGCTAGGTTACCAGCTGGCGCGGATTTCAGCATGACTACGATTTCACCCCAGAAGGTTTCTACCGCCAGTAGACAGGTTACTGTTAACGGGGCAGGAAACTACAGTTGGGATATTGAGAACAACACGTTTGGTGCGGATTTCGTCAATTTGACGATGGAACCTTCTGACGCAAGAACTGGACAGTTGAAGATTTTCGACAATGATACATTGTGGGACGAATTTGTGCCCGGTTGGCAATCTGCAGAGATTGTTGCTACAAATAATGAATCAGGAGTTTCTTGGTCAGCACAGAGCAGTACTAGTGGTGACTTTGAGTTCTTCCTGCCTTACGGCAATTTCACTGTTCAAGTCCTGAATGACGACTTGGCGATTGAAGAGCAATACTTCAACGTCTCAGAAGATGGAGAATC
>DAWL01000086.1:0-5337 GCA_002505935.1 Euryarchaeota archaeon UBA226
ATCATCAAACTGAAATGTTGACCTGCCCAAGCAGGTATGAGCAAATCGCATGGACTGGAAAGGAAAACAAATCCTTGTACCTCAGCAGTCAATTCGGAACTTGCATTACCTTGTTCGAGCAACTCCAAAATCAATTCGTCTGAGACATGATGGGTGTTCGTTCCAAGTTGCTCAAACAAAGGCTTGACTTCCGAACGTGGCCTTGATCCGTTCTTCGAAGGCTGAAATGCTGTAGCACCAGCATGAATAACATTCAGGGGTTTCCATCCACCACCAGATTGGATTACTCTACGCTTGATGGTACGCTTAGAATCCCATAGCCAGTGCTTGACATCCAGAGTCGATAAAGAGAATTTCTTGCCTCTTTTCCACCAAGAATAAGTTTCATCGATTCCCCAACGGTTCGCCAATTCAGATATTTCAGCCTCTTCGGCTGGAGATGGAAGTCGAGTATCCATTTTGGGAGGAGGTACTTCCTCCATCTCCAATCTTGGCTTTTTGGGCAACATGGCTTGAGCTGTGTCTTCAGTCCCAACGTGCTTCAATAACACAAGGAAAAATCCTCCAGTATCATTGTCTTCAGGAGCAAGTCTCAAGGAGTGCTTTAACCTCTTATCTTCCCAATTGACTTTTTCATTTTTCCAATTGCAGATTCCATTTCTCAATTTAAGTCCTGGAAGGACCTGTTTTACATCGATTTCCTGTACCTCTATGAAATCCAATTCAGAGAGGATTTGAGAAACTACGGCTTCGTTCTCAACTGGATCAAATGAGCACGTAGAATAGACCAATCGCCCACCCGGCTTCAACAAGGAACATGCCCGTTTCAGAATGTCTTCCTGCAATCTTCTCAGCGACCAACCGGATTCTTCTTTCCAATTCTTCCAAACATGCCTATTTTTGCGAACTGTAGCACTTCCTGTACAAGGAGCATCTACCAAAATAGCATCGAAACCGGGGTCTGGAACGGCAGGAAAATGTCTGCCGTCATGTCGACATAGAACCGTATTGAATAAGCCGACGCGAGAACGGTTACTGACCAATGTATTCAGACGGGAAGAAGAAACGTCGTTGGCGACCAAAACTCCTGAATCATTCATCCTCTCACCAATCTGAGTTGTTTTTGAGCCGGGAGCCGCACACATATCCAGTACTCTTTCGTTTGATTCAGGTTGTAAACAAAGAACGGGTAGCATCGATGCAGCTTCTTGCCGAGTGATTCTTCCTGTTTCATGTAAA
Organism: Euryarchaeota archaeon UBA226; assembly: GCA_002505935.1. Classification (GTDB taxonomy): domain Archaea; phylum Thermoplasmatota; class Poseidoniia; order Poseidoniales; family Poseidoniaceae; genus UBA226. The sequence continues at coordinate 1,240 of DAWL01000086.1, forward strand.
GCGATGTACAGGTCACGAAATTGCTCTGGTATTGAGCCTCTCTGCCAAGGCATTTTGTATGCATCCGGAAACCAAGAATATGCAGTTCCACCCATGGATTCAAGTTGAGTCCTAGTCCATTCCTCATCCTTGCGCAATGTGTTAATGCGGAGAGTTTCAGGTAGGTCTTCAATACAACAAGATAGCCACTCTTCAACGGAATGTCCCAACCTCTCCACTAATTTGAGTAGGGGGCTTTCTTTCGCCACCTGAGCATCGAACACGAGCCTTCGGTAAGGAAACAGCAAATGAGTCTATGCAAACAAGATAGGCGGCTCATTGATGAATCGAGACTTTGCCCAAGTGGTATGGCGGGGGGTCTGTTGTCACCTGAATGGCCCGCTTTCCTCTCTTTGTTGGTAGCAGCATTCCTGCCATTCTGGCCAATGATTCACATGCGTTTCGATAACGCTCATCACCCAATCTGGGGTAAGATTGACCATTACTTACCTTGGTTTCCCGGCATATTGGTGGGACTAGCATTAGTTTTCGACATCATTGCCCACCTCAGCCTTGATACTGACCACCAAAGGGTTGCAATGCGGCTGACTGAAGAATACTCTCTCATCAGTAGATTAGCGGTTGCGATGACTGGTTGGACAACGTGGGCATTACTTGTCATGCTAGGGCTCGGACTGCACCTAGCAGTAACGACTTCTGTTCTAGATGAAGGAGGCGATATCGCAGGAGATAGCCACCGAATGCATGATGGAGTACTCATTTGGTTCGGTGTTTTTTGGTGTCTGATGATGTTCGCTTTGCTTCCATCAAACCCTTTTCCTGAAACGGGGAATATTGTCATCCCTGCAGAAGTCCCTGCTCCACCTTCCATGTGGAATGTGCTAATTATGGCACCAACATTACTGTTGGGCGGTTGGTTGATCGGCTTTGGTATTCTACACTTGACCGACGTGACATGCCCCGCTAAGTGGCCAGATACCATCTCTAGACCTCATCCCGGAACAGGATGGTTTGTTGCTATGCCAATCTCTGCCATTCTCTTGGGATTAACTATGGATGATTTGAATACGGTTTCCGATGGCATGGCCCTCAGTGATTTGGTACTAGATTCGGCACACGGGAGAAGAACCGCATTCATGTTGGCTTTTTGTGGCACACTGATTCTCAGTAGTTGTTCTTTACACGCTGCTGCAGTAAGTGCTCATCGCACAAGAATAGGCAGCGATCGATGGAAAGGCCTAGCCGCTACCATCGGACATACATTGTTCCTATTGTTGGTTGGCGGATGGTGCCTATTGGCCGGCCTTCCAGGGGTGGATGCAGCATGGGGTGCAACTGCATTGTTAGCTAGATTGGCAATGCCACTAATTCTCCTAGGAGCGGTTGGAATGTTGTTACCATTGGTAGGTTTTGACGATAGGCCGCGCGCCGAATTATGGGGGTGGACTGTGATGTTGATGGCTGGAACACCTGCACTGGCCCTGTGGGAGCCTCGCTCAGCATTGCTGGCATTGACTCTACTGCCCGCTCTTTCTTTTGCTGCAATAATTCCTCCTATGTTCGAGAAGGACGTACGGCTTTCCAAAAAAAGGAAGAAAAATTGGCTTATTACAATCCTATTGACCGATTTGGCCTTGATTCTGTTGTTGTTCTTATTCGCTTTCGATATTATCGGCTTGATTGCGGTACTTCCAGTTTTGTTCATCAGCACATTAATTCCAGGAATTCTGGTTCACGCATGGCCTGAACACATAGATTGACGGAATCTGTGAATTGGTTGCTTAATTGCCATGGCGTTTCTTTTCAGCCCCTAACTATTATCAATGCAAAGAATGGCCTGAGAGTTGGGAATCAAGGTTCCCAGGATGGGATGAATGATGGGGAGAGCCTTTCGCGAAGGAATTGAAAAAGACAGAAAAGTACAGTTTCGTAATGGAATGAAACGGATGTTGAACATTGGAGGACGAGCCAAGAGAAGTCGTCTAGAAGAAGGACCAAGAATGCGGGTGCCAGCAATGATCACTGTTGAAGATGAAGAATGGATTTGGGAGCAAGTCAGTGCAGAAGTATTGGCTTCATTATCGCACAGATTGATGATTCAAGGAGAAGATGGACAGCCTCAACCACTTGGTTGCACAGCAGACTTTGATACCGCCATGGCGTTAGCGAAAGAAATGGCCTCTGAAGGGCAGGTTGTATTGATTGAACCTAATCTGTGATTTCAGAAAATTCCAAAGAACCAACTCAGCACACCGTGGTTGGCCAGATAAATTACTGTCGAAAGCAGAATGCAGGCAGCATACACTTGCCCCTTGGTAAAATGCCAAGCATCTTCCGATTCTTCATCGAAGTATCTGATAAGGCCTGCAGCCTGTTGGATTCCGCTGCCATCCTTCTTGCTCTTCTTGACCGCCATGGTAGACCAGCGTGCCGGCGAAATGCCATCCCTATTTCAACGCGACGGGGAATGATGATTCATTCTTCTTCACTGATTGAAAGGTCCACAAAGGGGATTTCTTCTTCTTTTTCGGCGATATACAGCAATAAATCATCCGCCGAAGCACCTGTTTCTATCGGCATTTCTTCGTTTTGTTGAACTTGTATTGAGGTGTCGTCTTCGGGCATACTAGGTGCGGCTGCGAGAACATCGCCTAGATTTGCTTCTTCGCTTACCACACCATAGGCTAACTCTTCCTCCTCCTGAAACATTTCATTCCTAGATCGGTTAGAAGGATCTGCTTCAATCAGGGCGATATCAATTCGGGCCAGTGCTCTTTCCACCGCTGCAGCGTTATCTTCATGCAAAGCCTTGTTTGAAACATCAATATCTCTGAGTGCTCTTTCGATAGCGGATTTACCGACTCTCCTATCATATTCTGGGTATTCCCCTTCGTCTAAAGTGGTCAATTTCTTCTCCATCTCGTTGATTCGTTGCTCCCGTTTCTCCATCTCAGCCTTGAATCCTGTTCTACAATGATTCATATGCAGATTCCAATGTTTTGAGTGCTGTTCAGTATCCATTCCAGTGACTTTGACCCAACGTCCTCTACGTACAGGCTCCCATGGAGGTCTGCCAATTGCTGATGCAAGATCAAGAACCATCCTGCATCTTCTATCGATTGGACCAGAAAGCGTGATTTTATTGTAAAATGAAGAGGCAAACAAGCCAAATCCCCAATAAGGTCTACTCTCAACCTCAACACGTACCTCTTCATCACCAAATTCAATCTTCCATCTCTGTTCATCAAATCCTGGTAATTCGACAATTTTGGGAGGTGCATGTGCTCCAAATACCCGCATCAACATCGTCATGATATCTCCGAGAATAATGCTGGAGCCTGCTTTAGGGTGCCTAGATGGACGTAGAATCCCTGCATCCCCATCGTCCTCTATTCCAAATTCGTCTTTCGCCTTACGCACCTGCGCCCATAACACAGTATTTCTCGCGTCGAGGCTGAGAATGGATTCAGAATCCTCTTGGGGCACAAAATGAGGAGGAAGATTGTACACATCATCATTGTGTTAGAATTTGATTCGTTAGGTCATATTGAAATCCTGAACCCCCAACGGGGGCTCAGGTGGAATAGTGGCTAAGAAGAAGTCCTCCTCGAGCAAGAGTGGCAGTAAATCAAAATCTACTGCAGCAAAGAAAGCGGCAGAAACTCGAAAGCGAAATGCTGCGGCGAAGAAGAAAGCGGAAGAAGAAGCGGCAGCAAAAAGATCAGCAATAGCAAAGAAGGCTGCTGCTACAAGAAAGCGAAACGCTGCGGCGAAGAAGAAAGCGGAAGAAGAAGCGGCCGCAAAGAAAACAGCAGCGGCTAAGAAACGGACCTCTGCTGCTGCAAAGAGAAAGACTGCTGCAAAGAAAGCAGCGGCAACAAAGAGGGCGAAGGCAATTGCCACGACCACTCCCGCAATTCCAAAAGAAAGCAAAGCCAAAGCTAGTTCAAAGAAGGCTGAGAGCAAATCAACAAAGAAACAAAGCAAGGCGAAAGCAACCAAACCAAAGGCGAAATCCAGTGCTAAGAAATCTCCCAGTAAAGCGGCGAAAAAGAGGAACCCAGCCGCAAAAAAGAAGACAAAGTCCAAACCAAAAGC
>DAWL01000086.1:5718-8109 GCA_002505935.1 Euryarchaeota archaeon UBA226
AAGAAAAAGTGAATTTTCACGCGAATCTTTCATGGACCGACGATGCCCAATACCGGGTGATGCCTAGGAGGAAGTACGGCCGTCTAAGGAAGACCGTTGAAATGCCACCAAAGGGTAATTGTTCTCGATGTAGAAGTGGAAAATACTGTCCTATCGAAGGGCACGAAGGAAATCGAGTGTCTGCTTCACGCGATTGGAATGGGCCTGAAAAGTCAGTCAAGAGAGTTCGTAAGCGTGGTTGATTCTTCTCCACTTGGTTGCTCCTGTTCTTCCAATGCATCTCTGAGGATTTGTGCTCGCTTGTAGACCTCTCTCAAAGTCTGATCACCAATCTCAAGATATACCCGAGTTGTAGAGATGTTGGCATGACCCAATAGACGTTGAATCGAAACAAGGTCAGCACCCCTTTCCAATAGACCAGTAGCGAAGTTATGACGTAGTACGTGAGGAGTTAAGCGACCTCTGGGTAAACCTGCGGATGTGCCAATATCGTTCATCAATTTCTGAACTGAACGCGGGGTTAAACGCCCTCCTCTATTGTTGATTAACAAGGCACTATCTTCGTGGATGTTACGGGAAATACGGCTCGGCTCCCATAATTCCAGTGCTCTAGTAGTCTGTTCAGTGAATAGCACCATTCTATCCTTGTTCCCTTTACCACCGACTACTCTAGCGCTATTGTCCTCTATATCGATATCATGTTCGTCCATATTACAAAGTTCACTAACCCTGATTCCAGTATCCAACAGTATCGTGATGATTACATTGGCAACTGGATTCTCGCAATTTGCAGCGGCGCGCCGCACGCTCTCTAACTCGCTGCGATTCAATGTTCTCGGTAGCCTTCTACCACGATGAGGCCTACTTACATGCTCCGGCATACTATGCCCGAGCCAACGCAATAAATGGCCTGCAGCAGCTAATCTAGCGTGTACAGTAGATGGTTTGAGGTGACTCAATGACTGCTGCCAAACGTCTAATCGCCCGGAATGGGGAGCAATGTGAACATGCAATTGTTCAACAGAAATCGACTCAGCCTCATCGCGAGTCATGATATCTTCCCCAGGTAATCGAGTCTCGATCAAAGATCTAACACCAATGAGATAGGATTTACGCGTATTCTCGCTCTTTCCTTCAATCTGCAATTGTTGCCTCCAGCACCCCAGCCACGCTAGATTGGCTAATCTTGCAAGACGTTGAGGGAGGTTAGGCGAAGGTGCTGTTGGAGACAAGCCATTGTCCTTCTGAGAATCAAGAAAAGTTTGGCGCTTGACCAAGTCCTTGTATCCCTCATCGCGCATGCTAACGCCTCCTTGACCGCCGTAGCGGAGTGCATCCCTACCCCCGGAGGGGTGATGGCCACTGGGGGTGTGACATCATGAAGCCTTCGACAAAACATCGCAAAAACAACTGAACTTCGGTTCTATTGGCCTGACTCAACAGAAGAATCGCTAGTTCCTTGAGAGGTGGTGGTGGATTCGACACCGGTTCCACGAGTGACCGACTTCAAAGCTGCTCGCAAAGCCTTGGTAGGCCCATAGAAGATAATGACGTCATCATACCGAAGTTGAGTCTGTGGATCAGGATTCCAGTGGAGTTTCTTGTCCCTAGATAATGCAAATACTGGTATGGAATCTTTCATGCTTGCAGGGAATATGTCTTCAATCATCCTACCTATCAATGAGATGTGGTTTCTCAAGTGTAGTGACAATGCCCCTTGACCGGGTTGAGTCCTCATCAATTGCGCCATGTCGATATCCGTAAAATCGTGGTCATCGATGATGAAATCAATGATGTGTGCTGCAACATTGACGCCGCTTGCTTTCTCTATCCCTTCTAAGCCAGGAGATGAATTCACCTCTAATACCAATGGGCCGTCAGTGCCCTCCAGAAGATCCACTCCTGCAACTTTCAGACCTAGAACTCTTGCAGCACGCTTGGCCACTTCTTCATATTCAAGTGGAATGTCGATAGGTTCAACAGTTCCATTGAGGTGATAATTAGAACGAAATTCTCTACCGCGACTTCGCCGACGCATACTGGCAACAACCTTGTCGCCCACAACTAAGGCCCTAACATCTACACCATGGCTTTCAGCAATGTATTCCTGAATAAGTACCGCTTTACCCGTCAACAACAACGCTTCAACAAGGTGCCGTGTTTCCCGAGGAGTGTGTCTAAGAAAGACGCCGTTGCCTTGTGTACCTTGTGTGACCTTAACGACAACCGGTAATCCGCCTACATCTTCGATAGCATTCTCTACATCCCTGAGGTCTCTGACGTATGCTGTTCGTGGAATATCGATCTTGTTCTTGGCCAGTATTTGACTAGCGCGCAATTTGTCTCTACTTTGGATGATTCCCGAACTAGAATTAGCCGTATAGATTCCTA
>DAWL01000194.1:0-18180 GCA_002505935.1 Euryarchaeota archaeon UBA226
CCATCAAAATGAGCGTACTTCAAATCCTGATTTGTTGCATCATAGTATGAGATGTGTGGATTGTCGAACTTGTCGAGAACCAGCGAGGCATGCGAACCAACATCTCCATCGGAATCTATAGTTGTTGTATTCCAATTCCATCCATCGTATTTGGTGTATATCAAATCGGCATTATCAGCATCGTAATAGGCGATGTGGGGGTTGTTCATTCCATCGACTTTCATTGACGTATATTGGCCCGTATCGCCAGTCTCTGCGATGTTTTTGGGCATGTTTCCAATTGAGGTTGACATTCTTTCATCAGACTCAACCAGTTCTGAAGAAAACATGGTTCCAATAGTTGAAGTAAACAGGATTGCAGATAACAACAGCACTTTCACTCGCATGCCTATCGCCTGTTGCGAGAATTTGCATGGATATAATACTCCATGCTCTTGATTATATCAAGAGCCCCAATTCATTTTTCCGTTTTCAGTATCTTGAGCACCCAAGGAAATTCATCCCCATCTTCTTGAATGGGGGTGCCTTCACTGATTAAATTCATATCGTTTGGAATCTCAAAATAGGTATCTGCAGACTCAACTTTAGTTTGTACAACGGTCAACTCCAGAGTATCTAGTTTGAACAGTTTGTAGATTTCACCACCACCGATGATGAATGCTTCCTTGGCAGAGCCACATGCAGATATTGCTGCTTCAGGTGAGCGGGCCACAACTATTCCATCGATTTCAGCACTGCGAGAAAGGACGATATTCAATCTGCCAGGTAAGGCTCTGCCGATTGAATCCCAAGTCTTGCGACCCATGATTATTGGACTGCCCATAGTTCTCTGTTTGAAACGCTTGAGGTCTGAAGGCAAGCGCCAAGGAAGGCGTCCTTCAATTCCGATAGCGCCATCGATATCGGTTGCAACGAGGCCAACCAGTTCCATATCGACTCCTCAAACTGAAATTGGGGCGCTGATATGTGGATGATGCTCATAGTCTCGAATCTCGATACTATCGAAACCAAATGAATCGATATCCTTGATTTCTGGGTTAAGATGTAGGGTGGGAAGCGGAAGCGGTGTCCTAGTAATCTGCTCATTAGCCTGCTCAAGGTGGTTGAGGTACAGATGCGCATCGCCAATGGTGTGGACGAATTCGCCTACTTCGAGTTCGCAGACCTGAGCCATCATGTGAACTAGCAAACTGTATGAAGCGATATTGAAAGGAACTCCAAGGAATACATCAGCACTACGTTGGTATAGTTGGCACGATAATTTCCCTTGGTTAACATAGAATTGGAAGAAGGCGTGACAAGGCATCAGCGCCATCTGTTCAAGTTCGGCAACATTCCATGCGCTAACGATTATTCTTCTGGAACTTGGGTTGTTGCGAATCATCTCAATGGCTTGCGCAATCTGGTCGATGACATCATCATCTCCACTTTTCCAATGTCTCCATTGTTTGCCGTAGACAGGTCCTAACTCACCGTCTTCATCGGCCCATTCATTCCATATTCGAACACCATTTTCCTGTAGATACTTGACATTGGTATCTCCTTTGAGGAACCAAAGCAATTCATGAACTATAGACTTGAGATGCAATTTTTTGGTGGTTACCATTGGGAATCCTTCGGATAGATCGAAACGCATCTGATGGCCGAAAACAGAAAGTGTGCCAGTGCCGGTCCTGTCCTCCTTTAGGGCTCCTTCATCGAGGATTCTCCTGATTAAATCGAGGTACTGCTGCATGCGGTTCAAACCCCCTCCCTGAGGACGGTTCTTCAATGATTTGACTGAGCAATGACATTCATTCCTCTTCTAGCAGTTGTTTTTCTCGATCTCTTCTAATCAAAATGGAATAGGCCAGCATCGAACCGAGTATCACGACAACCCCAACTACAGGCAACCAAGGTGATGAGGATCTGCTCTCTCTAGGGCTTAACAACCAAGTGAATCTCAAATCTGAATCGGCATCGAAGCGTTTCGAGGAAGTAAACAGGTCATCAGTTGAATGCGACGCTATGGTTACAGCGAAACTACGGCCATTGAACCAATCTTCATCGAGAATGTCGATATCTGCCCCAGAATCATTGAAGGTGATTTGAACCTCTGTGCCAACTTCAATCGTAAGCAACAAATCATCGCCATCCATTCTCCATCCACGCTGTAGTTGGTTTTCAGTTACATCCAGTAATGGCAACGATTCTCCGGTACTATTCATGGTGACAGAGTTAACTCCAGAGCCATTTGCATTTATTCGCCAAGTAACAGGTATGTCCCAAGAACGGTTTTCCATAGCCAAGCATTGACTAGGTCTAGTGACCAAGAAGATCCAATTTCCATTTGAATCGCTGGAACGGGTATCATGTTCGAATTGGTGGCAGCGTTGAATCACCCAAGTGCTCCATGCCACGCCCCATGTAGTGAACCATGCATCACTAGAAAGCAACCAGTCTTCAAGTTCTGAATCATGTCGAATGGTGGTTGAGTCCACTTTGCCAATCCAGTAGAAGTTGAGTAATCCTCCCTTTGCCGCTTCTGCCTTAACCGAATCAAGGTCATTCATGTCGCGTTCAAGACTTCCGCCTCTGCGCCCAAGGTTGTACCAGTCCTCATTCTGTTGGGGTTCATCTTCAGCATCGTGCCAGGCGCTATCTGCAAGTTCAGTGAGGTCTCCATGCACTGGGAATCCTTGAGTGTTGATCGCTTCGTGTTCGATGTAAGTCAGGCCACTTGGAGCCCAAGATGACAGAGGACTCTCGCCCCAGATGGAAGCATCGATACGCTGCTCGATGTAGTTTCGGCATTCCAATGCTACAGCGCCGGGGTCCGCCTGCCAAGATAGACCAGGTATAGCATAGCAGCCGAATTCATCTCCTGCTTGTAGTCTCTCATCTGCATATTGATTATTCAACCAACCGTCTTCTTCCCACGAGGCAGCAGCCACAGGCATGACCAAGGGTTGCACACAGAACATCAACAGTACTAGCATCGCCCTGTTGTGCATGCTCGGCGCAACGCTTTCGCTTTGATGACCATACCGATGTAAACGCCTCTTTGGCCAATCAACAGCCGCCACATACAAGGCTCAGTGGATTCACGACAGCATCATGTCGGAGGTAGTTGAAGCCTGGAAAGGCCTTGCCGCCGACGTCCGCATTGATGGCACAGGAATACCTCTGCCAAGTACCAGAACCTATGGTTTCCTGCAGCGAACCGTGGTTCCAGTACTGCGTTTCTTTCTACGTATCAAGCCGACTGGAATGGATAGGATTCCACGCAAGGGTGCCGCAATTTTCGCTGCTAATCACCTATCGCATGTCGACCCAATCGTAATCATCTCGACGGTCAGAAGGAAGTTGCATTATCTTGCCAAGGATGAGCACTTCACCACCACTGGGGTATCCTTTGTTGTCAAGGCTACTGGCCAAATCAAGACCGAAAGAGAGTCGGGCGGCTCGGATGCTCTGGCTAGAGCCAGCGATATTCTATCCAGAGGGCGCTGTCTAGGAATTTTCCCTGAAGGTACGCGTTCCAAGAATACGGAAGCACCATTCCTTCTCAAGGGAAAGACAGGAGTAGCAAGGTTAGCCGCTTCTCATCCCGATGTGCCCGTAATGCCAATCGCCTTGGTAGGAACTCGCGAAGTCATGGCTCCAAAGATACACAAGATTCCTAGGCCTTGGAAGAAAATGGCCATCAATTGCGGAGAGGGCATGACTTGGAATAGTTGGCTTGAGGGTAATGTGGATGCTTCAAAGGTAGAGGAAATGGTAGGTATGGAGGATGCACCTCGCAAGCAAGAGTTAGCAGGACTATACCGTCGTTTCACTGATGATTTGATGGGCAGGATCAAACAATTGGGCGCTCCTTGAAAGAATCCCTTTCGATATGAACACCGGCTTGAAGCAATCTTGCCTCTGCTAGTTCCAGCAATTCAGGAATTCCTTCTGGGGGATGTACTCCATCTGGAACAAGCCCCAGCAAGGCAGCATCTACTGCAGCCAGGGTGACAAGACCTGTGGTTCTAGCCATGGAAGACCAGCCATCTTTGCCCCGGTCGATCAACATTCCATGCCAGTCACTCCCATCAGTTAGTTTGGCATCGATGCTCAGAACTGTCATTTCTGGGCGTTGCTCATCGAATTTCCATTCCTCCAATAAGCCATCATATGATGTGCGCTGGAACCATTTGTCATAATGCCCCGGCCACCTTAGAGTATATTCGAGCATGGTATTTGCTGATACTGTATCCAACAGGCTTCTCAGGCCATCTGTCAATCCTGCTTCAAGAGTCCCGATGCTAGGATAGTCAACTAGTTGGCGACGTTCAAGCGCAGGCAATTCAACCAATTCTCCGTTGAGTTTTATTCTCGCTGGACGAGTATATTCTTCGATGACATCGGCGGGTGAGAATGGAGCCATGTATGACCATCCTTCATCTGGTTCCGTAGGGATACCTCCTACCATTATCTCGAGACTATCCAATTTTTCTATAGCAGCAGACCATAGGTTGGAGAGCCCTGGTGCTATGCCTACATCATAGACCATTTTCCCTCCTCTTATACTACGCGGGTCTTCCAGCGTGAAGGCCAAATCGACAACGGTCTGTCCTCGGCTCAATAGAGGCTTTCGTACTGCATGGGCAATTCCTCCTGGCAACATATTGATCCAGACATCTATTCCTTGCATCCCTAGAACTTCTTCACTAAGTGCATCGGCTTGCATTGTAGTACAATCGATTCTAGCAAGAGCATCGGCAGATGAATCGATGACAAGAACATCGTGTTCATTCAAGTGTTGAGCAACAAAGGCGCCAACTAGCCCAGCCCCGAGAATCACCATCCGCGCCATATCAACACCCCTACGAAGCACTCGCGGCACTTCAGCATGGCGAAGCCTTCATCCCCTGACTTACCAGCCACGCCATAGGTGGAACCCGTGGTTGAGGAGGTACGTATCGACCCTTGGTCAAGCGCGCAGTCCACAGACTATGGCAGAATCATCGAACAATTCGGCCTACAAGGAATGGATTCCTTGCACCTTGACAACCCTGGTCTTCATCACCGTAGAGGAATCGTATTTGCCCACCGAGATTTGGACGTAGTTCTTGATGCTAAGGCTTCAGGCGACCCTTTCGGTGTGATGACTGGATTGATGCCTTCAGGTAGAATGCACCTAGGGCACAAGATGGTCGTCGATCAGGTGCGCTGGTTTCAGGAGCAGGGAGCAGATGTCACAATCGCAGTTGCAGATTTGGAATCCAATGCCACGCGTGGCCTTTCTCTATCAGCAGCCAGAGAAGTTGCACTGGAGGAATATGTTGCAAATTATGTCGCTATGGGCCTTGACCCTGAACGAACTCAGGTTTACTTCCAGTCGCGCCGTCCAATAACTCAGAAGATGGGTTTCACGCTGGGCAAGAGGACTAACCTCTCAGAGATGGAAGCAATCTATGGCTTCAGCGGAGATACCAATCTTGCACATGTTCAGGCACCTTTGGTTCAAGCGGGAGATATTTTGCATCCACAACTCGAAGAATACGGAGGGCTACGTCCTATAGTGGTGCCAGTGGGTGTTGACCAAGACCCTCATCTAAGATTAACAAGAGGCCTAGCTGCTAAATCCAATTGGTTCAATCTCAAGGCTGCCAAAAATGGCGGCTTGGTCATCGGTTTATCGGTACAGGATGACAACGCTGCAGCCTTGGGGATGGATGCTAATGGTCGCTTGAATAGAGAGAGGAGGCAGAGTCTATTCGACAAGATAAGTGCCGAATTGAGCGATCTTGGCTTTGCTGACATCTTATCGAATCCTAAACATGGTTCGATTCAGATTCCATCTGCTACTGCCAAGGACAAGGCCCGAATTCGAATGCGTTTGTTGGCTCTTGAACGGCAGATGGGGGGAATGGGATTGTTGCAACCTGCCAGCACATACCATCGATTTGCGGTTGGACTAACAGGTGGTAAGATGAGTTCCTCTGAGCCTAAGACTACCATCTTCCTATCCGATGAACCAGATGCGGTTGCAGCCAAGATAAAGCGGGCATTCTCTGGAGGTCAGTCGACAGTTGAGGAACATCGTAGGTTAGGAGGAGACCCTGAGAAGGACGTGGCTTACCAATACATGATGTTCTTCTTCGAAGAGGATGATTCCTTCCTTGCCGAAACTGCGGCTTCTTACAGAAGCGGTGCTCTATTGGCTGGAGAAATGAAACAATTGTGTATAGAAAGGGCTACTGCTTGGCTTTCCAACCATCAAGAACTGAAAGACCAAAACGCCCATCTGATCAATGATTTCCTTGCTAGCGATGCTCAATGACCATCTAGCACCGGCGGGTCTGGACCCAATGGTAATTCTGCCAATTCACTTTCGCTGAGTTCTCGATTTACGGCATCAGCATGCAAGATTTGCGAATGTCCACGAGGGTCAAGAAGTTCTAGCGTTACATTTCTTGAACTCCCTTCTTTGAGTTCTTGCAAGGCTGATTTCACCTGCATGCATCTTTGTAGATCCTCGTGCAAATCATCAGCAGCAAGGTCTCTTGCAACCATGTCAACCACCTCAATGAATCGATTCAATACTCCTTCGACATTACTCACATAGCCGCTTGAACCGGTTCCCGGTTTGACTTCTAAGTCGAGTTCTGGAATCCTTACGGTACAACTGGATGACCTAACGATTCGTGCGCTTAGGACATCTTCGCCATCTAAGAGAATCGAGCAAGCCCCCGGTTTACGCCCTTCGGCTGGAATGAAATCGGTCTGCCTCCAACCACAAGAGCCACAGAGGATTGTTACTTGCGTATGTTCTCCGAAATAGGGAATTTCATCTACGTGAGAGATCATCTTCAATTCGCCAGTTGCCGAACAGATGGGGCAAGGCATCTCGATATCTGATTCCACTTCTAGTCCTCCTTACTCTAGAGGTCCTGCAGCAAATGCCTCATCCTCAACACCTCTAACGCCTCGGCAGCCGGGAGGTAGGAGCAATAGTCTGCTGGTGGTAAGTTGGATAATCTGACCCTTTAGGTCCCCTTCGACAAATTCGTCGAGTTGAGAAAGAGCAGTCTTGAACTCCAATTCTCTTTGCATCATTCGTCCCATTTCAACGATGACGATATCTCCATCCGAAAGCCAATCCATCAGTTGAGGTACACCTGTCAAATCCTGTAGCACGCCTCTGTGCAAGATGAAACCACCATCAGGCGCTATTGGAGCAGCAGGGTACAATCGTCCAAGGTCATGGTAGAGTACGTCAGAGGGCGGCGGCTTAGATTCACCAGGCGCTCTACGACTCGGCATTTCGATGCTACGCAGCGGTTCCTGCTTGTCCATTGATTGACCCAAATCAGGTGGCTCAAGAAACATGTCCTCAGCATTGACGACCTCGCTGGTGAACGAATCGAGTGAGGATTGGTGTTCATCCTCATCTTCTTTGGCCATGCTGTGCCATTCCCCCACAGCACATGAACCTGTGGCTTTCTTTGTTGTCGTCGGGTTGATAAGCCCCCCCTGCCCGCAGAGGTATAACACTCAAGGGCCGTCGCCGCTGGCATGGCCTTTGTCATTAGGAAAGGTGATTGAATGGAAGCGATGGCTGAGCAATTCAAAACAGGGACAAGCACACTGGGTATTTGTTTCAAGGGAGGCGTTGTGGTCGGTGCCGATCATCGCGCTACCATGGGGCATTTCATCGCTAACAAGAGCGTTCAGAAGTTGTTCAAAATCGCAGACAATCTAGCCTTGACTACAGCAGGACTGGTCGGACACGCCCAAAGCCTATCTCGCATGTTGGCTGCTGAAGTTTCACTCTATGAGTTGAAGCGCGGCCACCAGATGAGCGTCACCGCAGCTGCAACTTTGACAGCCAATATCCTTGGAGGCAGGCCATATTGGGTTCAACTCCTCATCGTAGGAATGGATGAGGACGGACCTAGCGTCTACAGCATCGATTCTGCTGGTGGTAGTATTCCCGACGATTATTGTGCAACCGGTTCCGGTTCACCTTACATGTACGGTGTTCTAGAAGACGGTTTCAAGAAGAACATGACCGAGGCCCAAGCACTATCTCTTGGTGCAAGAGCATTGTCCGCTTCAGGGCAGCGCGATGCAGCCAGCGGAAACGGCATGGATCTTGCAGTTATCACCAAAGACGGATTCCGTCTACTCAGCGATGCTGAAGTAAAGGCTCTACTCAAGTAAGCCAAATCAAATTCCCCCGGCCATTATTGGCCCCGCCCGTCAGGGTGGTGATTCTTCATCACTCAGAAGGCGTTAGTGGGGAGAAGGAGAAATTGAAATGAGACTGACATTCAAGGAAGTCAAAGACAAGATCAAGAAGATGGTTCCCAAGGAACTCGAATACGATGTTGAACTGGAGTCTGCTTCGGTTGCCATAGTGACTCCTACGCCGAGAGAATTCTCCAAGGGTGGATTATTGGGTAAAATCGGCAGTGCGGTGAAGCGCAGTATCGTGCTAAGGCCTTCGGATGACATATTGATGGACGAAGAAGAGGCTGAGAAGTTGATTAGGCAGAGCATCCCTGAGAACATTAACATCTCTGTGGTTCATTTTGACAGGTGCTTCAAGGAAGTGCTGGTTCAATGCGACGACCCAGGTAATGCTCTGGGTAAGAGAGGCGCAATCCGCGAGAAATTAATGGACGAGACGGGTTGGATCATCCGTATCGAAAGAACTCCTCCTCTTGAGTCAAAAACCACGCATGACATCAGAGGATACCGAAAGGCACATTGGCAGGAGAGAAGGAAACTGCTCAAGGAGTTTGGACTCAATATCTACCGCCCAAAAAGACCTGGCCCTAATTGGGTAAGACTGACTGCCCTTGGTTCATACAGGGAAGTCGGAAGGGCATGTCACTACATAACTACAAACGAAAGTAGGGTTATGATTGACGTCGGAGTGAATATTGCTTCTGATACAGATCCAATGCCATATTTCAACGCCCCTGAGGCTTTGCCATTGGAGAAGTTAGATGCTGTTGTTTTGACACATGCGCATCTTGACCACGCTGGAATGTTGCCTGTTCTATTCAAGTATGGATTCAGAGGCCCAGTATTCTGCACACCTCCTACTAGGGACATGATGCTACTCTTGCAGACCGATTACCTCAAGGTGACCAGTTCAGAAGGTAAGCGCCCACCATATGAGATGGAGCATATCCGTGAATGTATGAAGCACGTAGTGGATGTAGATTGGAACAAGACCACAGATATCGCCCCTGATATCAAGTTGACATTCCACAATGCAGGACATATCCTCGGTTCCTCTGCAGTTCACCTTCACATCGGAGACGGAGTACACAACATCGTTCTCTCAGGAGATACCAAATTCGAGAAGTCTTGGTTATTCGATGCAGCCAGTTGTCGTTTCCCTAGGTGTGAGACCTTGGTGATTGAATCCACATACGGTGCAGCTGGTGACTTCCAGCCAAGTAGGTCTGAGGCGACCATGGAATTACAGGACGTTATTCGCAGGACTATGAAGCGAAACGGCAAGGTGATTTGCCCTGTATTCGCAGTAGGTCGTAGCCAAGAAGTGATGATCGCCATAGATGAATTATTCAGGTCAGGAGAGGTTGAACCAGTTCCCGTTTATCTAGATGGAATGATTCAGGAAGCGACAGCAATACACGCAGCGCATCCCGAGTTCCTAACTAGTTCTCTCAAGCGTTCACTCTTACAAGATGATGGTGATAATCCCTTCACAAGCACTTGGTTCAGACAGGTGCAAGGCCGAGATATGCGCGAGTCTATAGTTCTCGACCACTCTCCTTGTATCGTTTTGGCTACTAGTGGAATGCTCAACGGAGGTCCGGTTATGGAGTACTTCCGAAATTGGGCAGCAGACGACCGTAATACTCTGTGTTTCGTCGGCTATCAGGCCGAGGGAACCCTTGGGCGAAGATTGCAGAAAGGATTCGGAGAAGTGCCAATGCATGTCGACGGTAGAACAGAGATTGTCAAAATCGGCTGTGAAATGGTGACCATCGATGGATTCAGCGGACACTCTGACCGCAAGCAATTGATTGATTTCATCGACCAGATGAGCCCTAAGCCCAAGACCGTAATCTGCCATCACGGAGATTACCACAAGTGCAACGAATTAGGACTCAGTCTAAGGGATAAATTCGGCGTAATTACCCACGCACCGAAGAATCTTGAGACCGTAAGGCTGGTTTGATTAAAGCGGAATTTCAAATCCTGAGTCGATAGGATCTGGTAGACTCTCTTCATTCGCAGGAGTTTCGACTTCTACATCTTCACTGCGCTGAGACAATACTCCTGCCGTAGAAGAATCTGATTCGAACGAGGCTTTAGTGTTCAATACGAGCAAGCAGATGAATAGCATCCCAAACAACAGGAGCATAAACACTGAACCACCTTCCATTCCATCACCTGCTCTGCTTAGAGCAAGGGCGACAATCAATCCCGCGATGCCGCCAACAAGCAACATGTTCCTAGCCTTCACGGCAATCCGAAGGACCACGTTGTTCATGAACCCCAAACCCGTCCTGAGTTCATGTCTGCGGACAAATTACCCAAGCGGCGTTCGTCAAAGTCGACTCCTGGTTGGCTTATGACTGCTGTTGCACCATGGGGTGAGAATGCTGAGGACGCATTCGATCAGGGGCTTGTTGAACTAGGTCTCGGAGATTGCCGATTGATCAGAGTTGAAGGCGCGATGTTGCCTATGGGTTTCGAGGCAGTTCCATCAAAACCACTGCCAATGGGCTCTTTGGTGGAGTGCCATCTTGCAGTTGCTACCGCTCAAGACCGCGGTACTGCTAGTGCAGGAGTAGCATGGGCCTCTGCAGTAACTCCTGAGGGTGACGAGTGTTCAATCGTAGCAAGTCTTGTGACAGATGAGGATTATGAAGAGACAGAAGCCCTTCTCAAGCGTAACCTTCAGCGTAAGTTAGCAAGCCGTGACTTAGAGGTTCTCGCATTTGATGTGGCGGTTGACGAAGTCACTGCGGGGCATAATCACCACGGTGTTGCGATGGCTGCACTAATCATGCCGGACAGCCTCAATATCGGAATGGGCTCAAGAGGTAGAGTGCGAGCACCACCAATAGTCAAGCAGGCCGAGGAGGGTGGTGAAACCTTTGCACCAAAGCCATCTGGGCCTACAAGAGGTTCCCTGACCAGAGAGGCAGATTCTGGAATGGACTTCTCGCTTTGAGCGAATACCTTGTATTCCCTCGTCATCCAAGCAGCGCTATGGATGCCCCCGCGTGGACTGTTCTACGCTGCGCGTCCTGCGGCCAGTGTTTCGCTCGTAAAGCCGGTCAACAAGCAAAATGCAGTCGTTGTGGCCTAGCAGCCAACGAGGCATCAGAAGTCGTATCGCATGCAGCGAACGTCCAACAACTGCAACATGAAATCGCCATGGCCAATGTTCCCGAGGAATTGCGCGAGGAATTAGCCAGTAAACTTGCTCCGCCAAAACCAACTATCTCTCACAAGGACGATGACCCAAGGAGCCTCAGGCATTGTCTCATCGATGCTGCAAAGGATGGTATCGTCGACAAAGAATCAGTACAATCTTCGCTAGCCAAGATGAATATCAGCATGAGAGCCATCGATCTACTCGACATGGCATATCAGCAGGGATTACTATTGCAACTTAGTGAAGATGAGTGGCAACTCATCGAGTGAATACTTATCACGGGACCTCGGCTCGCCGAGGCATTGGGCCCGTGGGTTAGCTTGGCCAATACTCGGGCGTTTGGGACGCTTGGACTCCGGTTCAAATCCGGACGGGCCCATCCAAGCAACTAGCATTCAGGCTAGGCTATTCGCACTGACTACTGAGGCCATCCATCTTTCCAGTCTGGCGCACCAGCGTGGAAGGCCCGAGGTGGTGTCGAAAATGCTCGCCGCCCTCTTGGGCAATCAACAGTATGGTGGCGGTGGCAGGCGCTACTGACCTACAGAGTCGCAACTCCACCAGCAGGCATCGGATTCAACACCGTTCCTTCACCGCGTAATACCGGCCCCTGAGTCAGGGTTGCGAAGATACCGATGTCTCCCGCTATATTGTGTGATAATGAGAACCATGGCCTACCATATTGGTCGACTCCCATGTCTAGGAAATCCCCCAATCCTCCACAGCGGTTGTAGCCACAGTCTGGAGTGCTATCCAATGGGTCATCGGCTGCATTGATTCGAACTGTCGTCAACAATGGCATCTCCGAGAAGGCATCTGTGATGATGGTCATGTAGCCATTCCATGTATCATTACCCGCATCTGCTACGTATCCTAGGGCAACCTTGCCAGCCGCTCCTGCAGTAATTACTGGGAATCCTGTTCCTAGCATCTTCGTTGGTGGAGCGATCATCATCGCATCTGACCAAGTATCTCCTTGGTCTCTTGAATATGCATAGTAGGGCATATTATCAGCCCCCATCCACATCGCGTGGACATTGTTATCATCGTCTATAGCGACTTGAGCCTCCTCAGCATTCCAAGTATCTGCAGTACCACTTTCGCTGGTTGGTAGTGGGTGTTCGGTCCAAGTAAAACCTCCATCTTCGCTACGATAAATCGAGTAACCATCTCCCGAGCAACCAATGTTTCCGCGGTAGAAGTTACCATCTGGGGCACCCTCAAGGTGTGCAGTCAATCCTCCGCTACCACAGTTCAGGGGCGCTCCTGAAACTTCTGGGGTCCAAGTAAGTCCTCCATCGAAGGAGCTTGAGCATAATGGATGTGGGGCATTACCGTTGATGCAGAATACCCAAGTGGTATCGTGCAGAACTGCTGGATATGGTGCCGAGGTTATTGTCTGGTGGTCTTGTACCGAGTAAATTGAGGTTGCAACAGTAGGTGGAGAGAAACTCCCTCCTTCGTTATCAGACCATTCTACGGTCATGCCAAGTAGCGCATGCATGTCGAATTTCATTATCCGGTCTGTCCATTTGTCGACATAGATGTAGGGGTCGTTACTATTCGGTACTGGAGTTAAGGGATCATAGACATTTACGCATGAATAATCACTGAGATTCTTCATCTCGATCAGTCCACTACATTGTACCACTGCTGTCGAGCCCGCAGGTCCATTGCCCCAACTGGAGATGTAGAGATTGTCAGCCGAGGTTATCCCCATGGTCGGCTCAAAGGTTGTGAAACCGATTCCGTAGTAGGATCCCTCGGTGAAGTATGGTGTATTGTTAGCGGTGAAATTAGCACTGATGTTGGCCGCTGCTAGTGCACTCTCATTTGTCGCATCTATAGCCCCTGGGAAGTGATACCAAGTTCCTACTGGAGTTCCCTGTTCGAATTCAAAAACTCCTCCTTCTACCCATTCTTTAGCCCCTCCACTAGATTGTCCGAAACAACCTGAAAGAATACTCATCATCATGACCAGAGTCATGAGGGCAGCCTTCAGGCTGTGCTTGGCCATGTCGCTGCGTCGTTGCTTTCCGCTTCAATCTTGTCGGGATTGGATTTAGGGCAAACAATGCGGTGGTCGACAACTCTAGCAGCGATGAGTCCTGCAATTCCAAAGAGACCCAGTGGTCCGATCCAAGGTATGCTTGCCAAGGCAGTAACGCCACCTAGGAATCCCATACTGACCATGATTCGTTTGAATAGTGGGATTTTCCTCCGCCCTAGTAAGTACCATCTGCTACCGCGCGATAAGAGACCACCAAGCAGCATTGCTGAAACTTTAGGCATGAATGTAAGGATGCGAATACCCGATGATTGGCCTTCGTAAACTGCTCTAACGGGTGCTTCTGCTACGATAAATCCCTGTTCAACACAGCGCATCAACCACCAATTTGGATAGCCATATCCATCCCAGTTTTCGCTGAAGTCCCAGTTTTTGAGAATCTCATCGCTGCACACTGTATAGCCACATTGCGGGTCGTTTATCTTCAGTCCACTGGCCATATTGGTCAAGTGCTTGAGCCACCAAGTACCCAATCTCCGTCGAAGTGGCATGCTGGTCAATCCGTCTGAATGTAGTGATCTATCTCCTTTGACAAAGTGGGCTTCGGTATCGATTATGGTATCTAGTAAGATATTCAGGTCGCTAGCATCCATCTGCCCATCTCCAGCCATCACTACGGCAAACCATCTGCCTTCTATTTTGGAATTCACAAGATGCTTGTATCCTGAGGCTATTGCTCCGCCTACGCCTATTCCTCCAGATTGAATCACTGTTGCACCACATTCTGAGGCTTTGTTAGCAGTAGAATCTAGAGAACCATCGTCGATGACAAGAGTTTCATCAATCCAATCTGGAAGTGAATTGATTGCTCCAGCAATGTGTTCTTCCTCATTGCGCGCTGGCATGACCACGAAGACCTTGCAATCCCTGAACACATCGGCGAGGGACATGCGGAAGTTCATCATCTATGCCCCAGACCTCCGAAGGATTGACAGCCCGTCTGCTGAGCCGCAGTGTCGGAGATAGCGTGCGCATCGTGTATCTGGTCAAAAACAAGGAGTTGCGGGTAGTTTCTGCAATTACTCGCGCTGAGACCTTCGCCAAAGATGTCGTAGTCATCGATATGGGAAGTACTGACACCACTCTAGATATGGCTGACCAGAAGGGTGCAAAGACCATTGCAATGCAAAGCGATTGTACGATTCCCGAGATTGCAAGGGAGTTACTGAAACTTGAGGAGTTAGAAATGACCCTTGTGATTCATCTTTCAGATGCTTGGAGGTTACGAGACCTTCCAGTCAACGTCAATCGAACTTACGAGGGAAGGGACATCAATCTAGCATTGGCGCATTATACCGATGTAGAACCAGGAGATTTTGAAACTGTGATCTATGCTGATGCCGAGTTAGATTTGTTGGCTGCCACACCAAAGGGACTGGCAGCATTAGCAGAATGTTCTCCTGAAGACAAGTGCGTTGACTTACCATCATCGTTGAATGTGCGGGTTCATTTGGCTAAACAACCGACTCAACCATTGAAGCGAGAATCCCTAGCTACGGCTTCTAGATTTGCTCAATTATTCCACTGGATGTTGTCAAGTAGGCACCCACTGATTCTCTTTGGACTTCCCGGTCTTGTTTGCTTTATTATTGGCTTCACATTGACTGGGGATGTGGTTGATGAGTTCCAATCGATGAATTCAATCACCCTAGGAGTATCGTTGGCTACTGCCGCGGTTACTCTCATAGGACTCTTTGCAATGATGACCAGTCTTATGCTCTATATTCTTGGCAAGCAAGTAAGACAGATTCAGCGTCAGTATGATGACTGGCCTACTCCAGAGTGAGGTTCACGCATGACTCGTGGTCTGGTATGCTTTGACATGGACAGGGTTCTAGTGGACCATATGTCGACATGGCAATGGGTATACGATAAGTTGGACATCTCCAATGAGGAGGCATTCAATCTATACAATCAGGGGAAGTTGAATGAATGGGATTGGATTATCCTTGATCTCGAACTTATCAGGTCAGCAGTTGGTGGAGTTTTGAAGGATGAGCAACTGCGAAATTGGTTGCATGATTGTCCGATGATGCTTGGTTGGAAGGAATGTATTCAGGGACTTTTAGATGATGGTCACGAGGTTGCAATCATTAGTGGAGGAATGCAGCATGTGGCTCGAATGGTAGCATCAGAATTTGTTAGTGAAAACGATTGGCGGCGCAGATGGGGAGGTATAGACCGACATACTGCAAAGCAAATGGCTGGAAAGGATTCGAGAGTGCATGTATTCTGCAATGGTTGGACTTCAGATTCCGAAGGAATAGTTCCTGAAACAGGTCGTTATCAGGTTCAGATGCACGGTAAAGGCAGCATAGTCAAAATGCTTCAGAGAAGATTGGGCATTTCGGCAGAAATGACTGCTTCAGTTGGAGATTCAGCAGGAGATATCGATATGTTCCATGCTAGTGGATTTTCAATCACATTCAACCCTTGGGATGAGCGACCTGGGCAGCATTCAAGCATTGTGATTGAGCAGAAAGACCTCAATTTGGCCCTGCAATCTATTCGCCAATACTTCAGGGAGTGACTCGACGGCTGTCTCTAGGGAACGGAATCACTTCACGGATGTGTTCAGCACCAGCAAGCCATGACACTACTCTGTCAACTCCTAGTCCAAAGCCACCGTGTGGTACTCCACCGTAGCGCCTGACATCGATGTAGAACTCATATGGCTCGCGCGGAGTCCCTTCTTCGTCTATTCGCTCGAGGATTTCTTCTTCAGACCAAGTCCTCTCTCCTCCACCAATGATTTCACCATAGCCTTCTGGTGCTAGTAGGTCATGACACAACACGTATTTCGAATCCTCGGGATCAGGTCGATGGTAGAATGGCTTGGCTATTCGTGGGTAGTGAGTAAGGAAATGCGGCACCTCGAAATCTTGAGTCAATATCTTCTCTTTGGAGTAGTCCAAGTCCTGCCCCCATTCGATATCAACTCCTAGAGCCTGCAAGCGTTCAATGGCTTCGTCATAGCGTATTCTCGGGAATGGATTATCCGCATATCTACGAATCAAATCCAAGTCACGACCAAGTGACTCAAGTTCTTCAGAGCGTTCTTCCAGTAGTGTCTTGCAGATATGGCGAACTAATGCTTCTCCATGTGCCATAACATCCTCGTTCCCTCCCCAAGCAATCTCCATCTCGGCATGCCAGAATTCGGTTAGGTGCCTGCGCGTTCTGCTCTTCTCAGCTCTGAACGATGGTGCAATGGTATACAATCTCTCAAGCGCAGGCATTGCGGCTTCTGCATATAGTTGCCAGGATTGAGTCAAGTACGCCTTGCGTCCAAAGTATGGAACTTCAAACAGTGTGCTTCCACCTTCCACAGCTCCGGCCACGAAACATGGGGCTTGGTACTCGGTGAAATCCAGATTTCTGAAATAAGAATGAATTGCACCAAAGACGCTTGAACGAATCTTCAGCATAGTGGTCATGCGAGAAGTACGAAGGTACAGGTGTCGATTATCGAGTAAGAACTCGGTCTCTCCGCCATCAGCTGCTTCCATTGCACTCTCAGTAATTGGGAAGGGAGAATCTGGATTTACTGGACCTATGACTTCTACGCCAGATACTGCAAGTTCGTAGCCGCCCGAACGCTGGTCTTCCTTGACCGTACCACTCAATATGATACTAGATTCAATGATTGCTGATTTCAAGGCATCTAGTTGTTCATCTTCGAGGTTGCCCGCCTTTGCAACACATTGGATGCTACCGGTCGAATCTCGGATTGTAACGAAACAGATCTTACCGCTGCTTCTTGTCCTCTTCACCCATCCTTTGAGAGTGACCTCTTGTTCGGTCAATGCTCCAGATAGAGCATCAGAAATCCATGTTTCCTTGGCCATTTCTACACCTACTGGGGGTTTGCAGAGCGGCTCTGTTCTTCAATGCCTTGGCTGTTGAATGTCCCATCTTATGTCAACATTGAAGCCGAGAATCCCCTGCACGGCATGTGTCACCAGAGATTCCAGTGCCCGATGACAGCACCCGCAATGTTGCGGTCTATGCTATCGGAGGCAATGCTCTATCCGATGTTGGAGCACCTGGAGACGAGGCTCTTGTGCTGCACAAAGTGATGGGTGATGTGGTCAATCTACTAGAGGCTGGATACAGGGTTGTAATTACCCATGGAAACGGTCCACAGGTGGGCGACCTTCTATTGTTGGAAGAGACCAGCATGAGCGAGCCTAAGCGTCGCGAATTGGACGAATGGGTTGCTGCAACACAAGGAATGATTGGGCATTCTCTAGCCCTCAATCTAGAACGGCACTTGATGAGTAAGCACCGACCTGAAAGAGCTGCAGTTGTATTGACGAGGGTCGAGGTCAACGAGAACGACATAGCCTTCGCTGCCCCAACCAAGCCTGTAGGTCCAATCCTTGAGGAGGATACCATCTCAAAGATGGATTGGGATGTAGCAACAACAGTGCACGGCCCTAGAAGAGTGGTTGCTTCTCCTCAGCCAATCAAGATCATGGATATCGATGTCATCAACAGCCTGTTGGGATTGAATGCTGTTGTCATCTGCTGTGGAGGCGGTGGCATTCCTGTGCAAGTCAACGATGAAATCAGGGGTGTGCCAGCAGTTATCGATAAGGACAGAGTCTCTGCCTTACTTGCCACTCAAGTAAATGCTGATGTATTCGTGGTCTCAACAGCAGTAGATGCAGTACGCAGAGATTTTGCAGGTCCAAATGAGGAAGTAATC
>DAWL01000194.1:18568-22202 GCA_002505935.1 Euryarchaeota archaeon UBA226
CCAAAGGTCGAGGCCATGGTCATGGCAAAAGAATCGAAATCTGAAATGAACGTGGTTCTATGCCAACCAGGAGATGCTCTTGCTGCAGTACGTGGCGATGTTGGAACCCGTCTGGTCTAAATCAGAAATTTTCGCTAATTCGGAATCAAATGTAAAGGCTGATGCCCAACAAGGAATCACCCCTCGTGTTTAAGCCTAGAAGGCGGACCGTCTAATGTTCTGGAACGCGAAGCATCTTGTGTAGCGCAATTTCAATCGGAGAAAATAAGATGAATAATTTCGAATCACTAGGACTTTCTAAGCAACTCTTGCGTTCTGTGGCAGAAGAAGGATACGAGACTCCAACTCCAGTTCAGTCCCAATCGATACCACCCTTGCTCTCTGGAAGAGATGTCCTTGGAGTTGCACAAACAGGAACTGGGAAAACTGCTGCTTTTGCATTACCCGTTTTACA
Organism: Euryarchaeota archaeon UBA226; assembly: GCA_002505935.1. Classification (GTDB taxonomy): domain Archaea; phylum Thermoplasmatota; class Poseidoniia; order Poseidoniales; family Poseidoniaceae; genus UBA226. Next base: position 19,023 of record DAWL01000194.1, read on the forward strand.
GGTATTGAGTCGTTCCAAACCACAATCAAAGCGACATATTCGTGCCCTTGTTCTTTCACCTACTCGAGAATTAGCCGCCCAAATTCATGAGCGCTTTTCTGCTTATAGCGAACATTTGGATTTACGTCATGACGTGATTTTTGGTGGAGTAAGCCAAAAGCCACAGGTAAGAAAACTTCAGCGTGGACTGGACATTCTAGTAGCTACACCCGGTAGATTATTGGATTTGATTAACCAAAGACATGTAGATATTAGGAAGGTTGAATTTTTCGTTCTCGATGAAGCGGATAGAATGCTCGATATGGGATTTATTAGGGATCTCAACAAGATTCTAGATATACTGCCGCAGAGGAGACAAAATCTACTATTCAGTGCTACCATGCCTAAGTCGATTGCAGATTTGGCAGAGTCTTTTCTGAACAATGCAGTTCGCGTAGATGTAAGTCCCAAAGAACTCACAGTTGATTTAATCGAGCAGAAAATCATGTTTGTCCGTAAATCAGACAAGCGGAGTTTGTTGGTTAACATCATCAAAGAAGAACAGGTCAATCGTGCAATTGTATTCACTAGAACCAAGCACGGAGCGAATAGGTTGGTCAAGCAACTTGATCAAAGTAGAATCGATGCTGCTGCAATCCATGGAAACAAAAGCCAAGGTGCTAGAACAAAGGCCCTAGCCGATTTCAAAAAGGGGCACATTTCAATTCTTGTTGCAACTGATATTGCTAGCCGAGGCATTGATGTCGAGGGGGTCACGCATGTCTTCAACTATGATTTGCCAAATGATCCAGAAAGTTACGTACACCGAATTGGAAGAACTGCAAGAGCGGGAAAATCAGGAGTGGCATACGGTTTCTGCGACGACACAGAGTCAGGATATCTAATCAGTATTCAACGACTAATTGGATATGAAATACCGATAGATGAGGACCACGAGTTTCACTTTGTCCGAGCGATACCAAAGCCAGGACAAAAACCTGGTAAAGTAAGGAACAATAACTCTTCAAGAAACAGATCAAAGAGTAACCAAAACCGTCAACAGAATGCAAAGCCAAATTCCAGAAATCGTCGTCATCGTTCTAACCAACGTAATTCTAATCAATCTCGTTCAAACAACAATTCATCTCGAAGGAATAACCATTCTCGTTCAAACAACAACTCATCCCGAAGAAATAACCAATCTCGTCCAAACAATAATTCATCCAGAAGAAAAAGTCATTCTCGCCGTTCAAGGAATTGACAAATTGCCTTGCCCGTCCGGATTCTGTCCAATAATCCATGACATCAGCGTTGCTCACGTGCTGTATGATCTGCGAGTTCAGTAGCGCCAATTTCAAGTAGCAATTCTTGCGTGGTGAATCGTGGACCCAGTAACCGATACAGCCATACTTGCCGTTAAGGCGCTTTTTTCTGCATATTCTGGGTATACAAAGGGAAAATTTACTGATAGTGACCGTGGAGTTCGCGAAGAAGTTCGCAGGCGCTCTACAATGCTGAAAAATCATCTTGCCAATATCCATACATCTGCCCATGATTCACGCCACCGAAAGGCCCGAAGAGAAGCAGACAATGTCATTGAAGTCTGCGAACAAATCCAAACCGATGCTCAGTTCAGTACTTCTAGAACACCTCATTCTACACATGATGGCATCGGAAAAATGAACAAAAAATCGATCAAGAAGTTGATTGATCACGACCTTTCTACTTTGCAGAAATTAGTGAAATGTGCCAATAAAGTGAATGAGATTTCTGATTCTCAGGCAAAAGGAGTAGAAGAAATCGAAGTCGTAACCGGGCTCAAGGAGTTGGCACAAATGTGTACTGGAACTAGAAATCATTTTCTCGAGAGAAATATGTTGATTGATGGATTAACAAAAAGGTGAAACAAATGTCAAACGATGGAGCATTTAAATGGAGAACAAACCCGAATATCATTGCCCAGTATGTCATGGATAGGAACGTTCCAGATGGGAGTATAGTCACTCTGAAACCGAATGAAGCATGTGTGATTCTTGAAGAAGGAAGAGTCATCGGCGTGGCTACACAGACTGAGATGGAAGTAAATCCGAAAGTGGGTACATTGAGCAGAATGTTTGGTAAGAAAAATCCGTCCCGTTCCTTCCTCTTCACCTTCCTTGGCCCACATGAAATGTTGCTGAAGTTAGAAGGAAGAACTACTGATGGACAAGATGTCAAGGGAATCGCTTTCATCAGAGTCAACATTGACAGAGAGGCTGCACCAAGATTGTTGCAATTGCCAGCCAAAGGTAAGACTACCATAACAATAGGTGACCTTTCTGCAAGATTAGAAATGGAAGCATCTCAAAAAGTTGCAAGTGAAGTTATTGCTACAGTAGACCTTGAAACATTGAGATCAGATCCAGATATTGGCAAAGACGTGGAAGCAACTCTGAGAATCAGTCTTCGTTCTTCGATGGACAGCCTAGGTCTGACAATGTCTTCTGCATGGTGCTCTTGGAATGATACTGAAGCAGAAAAGGTTGCAAGTATGAGAATAGATTTGGAAAACATGGTCGCTCGCAACGGAGTTCTCGACGAGATGCAAGCTACTGATGCTCAGAGGATTATCAACGAAAAACTTAGACAGATTGAATTGCAACATTCCCTACAAGTGGCAGCATTGAGTGCTGAAGCAAGAAGTCAGATGGCATCTGAATTAGCGCGTATGGAAGCACAGAAGGAAGTTGACCAAGCGCGTTGGGACACAATACGGGCACAAGAACTGCGGAATCTATCGCACGCTCAAGAAATGGCAGAATCTTCTCGAAATGAACAGATAAATATCGCATCACATGAAATGGAACTACTGAGACTGAATCTTGAGCGACAAGCAATGACCTCAGATCAAGAACACGCTCAAAAAATGAGAGAACAAGAGATGCAGAATCAGCAAATGTTGTTTGAGAAAGATGTGGAAATTCGCGGTCAGGAGCGACAAGTCGAATTGGAAGAGCAGCAGAAAGATGCAAAGGCACAGAGAGCCATGAAAATGTTTGATCAGGTTCAGGAACGCAAGGCAAAAAGAATGCAATTAGATGCTGAAAGAGAGCAGCAACGTTTGGGTGTGCAATCAGGAATAAGCGACAAGATGACCGATACTTTGGCGCAGATTGCTGCCAGTAGTGAAGATAGTTCTGTTGCCATGGAAGCCCTGAAACA
>DAWL01000076.1 GCA_002505935.1 Euryarchaeota archaeon UBA226
AGCCAATGCGAATTGGATGTTACCGGGAGAGAGAAGTGTTCACCGTATACAATTACATAATCCAACTACAGATACTCAAGTGCTAGATTTCAGTAGCGAGACTTTGCAAGCAACTTCGTATGATAATTTCACATGGCTTTCGAATAGTAGTTTAGGTTGGGATGGATACCAGTCTTCGCGTCCGGATTACGTCATACCTCTGCTGATTGATGGGGATGCAAGTAATACAACAATTTCACCTACTGATACATTGATCAGGGCTAGGGCGACAGTACATCCGTTGGGTTTCGACGGTAACCAGAACAGGCAATCGGAAAATTCGGTCTATCTCTACGCCTATAGGTGGAATGACAGCAATGGCGACGGCAAATACTGGGATGATGCTGACAATGATTTGTTTGTTGGAGATGGAGAGTGGCAGTCGTCTGAAGTCTCCTTGATGACGTCTTTTGCCTATACTGGTCCTCAATCTGAAGTCAAGGTTTCAGACCCTTGGGAAGAGGATTGCGATGGGATTTTGTTGGCAGTTACTCGTAGAGAAGTACGTACAGGGTATATTGATCCATTACCAGTTAGCATTGATGTAACTGGCTTTTCACCTGTTTCGGATAGTTGGTTGACTACTCAGCCGTCGCGCACTATTCCAGCCGGTGCAGTCAGAAACCTGACTGTGGTTGTAGATGTACCAATCGATGCAGTTCCAGGATTGCGTCAATCTGGAATCAGGATTGCCGATGAGCATGGTAGGGACTGGCTTTTGCCAGTTATCACCACAGTTGCAGGTTCTGGACCAACATCGTGGACTCCGCCAAAGGTCGATGATAACTTATCGAATCAGACATTGTATCGAGAGACATGGATGCAAGGGGCTCAGAGATGGGGTTGGAGAGCGGAGTCTGGAGATTGGAAGGCATTTGCAGTTGATTGGCCGGCAAATATGAGTGGTGGAAAAATCATCATTGATGTCGATTGGCCTGATAATGGATTCACAGATATCGATGCATTCTGGTTATCAGAAATCACTCATCCTTTTTCCTTAGATGATCCAGACGCATATGGTTCAAAGGGCCTTTCTATAGAAGTCGGTTCTCAAAATGAACATACTGGGTCAGGGATTTGGAAGAGGCAGACAAGTACTGGTACAGACCGCGAGATATTGACCGCAAGTGCAACTCCTGGGCACAAGATTTTGCTTTTGCACAGCACCATGCATGGAGTTTTGACAAATGATAATCCAGTGAATGTGTCCATCGGATATGCCGCTTTGATTTCAGGTAATATCTCGGCTAATGTTAGCGATTGGTCTACTGGAGACTTCAATTCTAGTGCCGTCTTTGCATCGACTGTCAATCTGAGTGTGGATTCAATAACTGGAACAGGATGGAGTGAGCCTATGTATTGGGCTAATGAGAGTATTTCTCAAGATGACCCGGGTGTCAAGTCATCCTCCTCCTATATTCGTAGTATCAATCTTTCAGGAGTTGACGAAGTAGAAGTTAGAATCGATAGCAATGGATACCGCGATGATCTAGATTTATTCCTCTACCGCGATGAAGATGGAGATGGACAATTGGATTGGGATGATGAGTTGAAGCAATCATCTGGCGGTGCTGCGAGTGATGAGACGATAGTGTTTGATCCTGCAGATGGGCAATGGTGGATTGTCGTGCACGGATATTACGTGCATGGAAACAATGGCACATTCTGGTTGAGTGTCAAGAGTTCTGGAGGAACACAACTGCAAGTGACCAATCATAGTGAATACAACTCTTCCGAGGTCAACATCTTATGGCCAAATGCCGCTAGTAAATTAGGAGGTAAAGTAGCAAGTAAGGCTTGGCAAGTGAATTACACATTGACTAGGCCTGACTATGCAGGAACTTGGATAGGATACATCATAGTAGAATTACAAGGAGGTGGAGAATTCCGTCTTGAGTTTGAATACGAGTTGCTTGAGTTACCCAGTGAAGTTGTATTCCTCGAGCCTGCATCTGGTAGCTACCACAACAACGCGGTCAATATTAGCGCTATGTTATCTGATTCAGGTGCAGGATTCCATCTTGAGAATATCAGTTTTGATTCGTTGTACCAGATGAATCTCTCCAACCATTCATTTGAATTGACCGGCGTTTATTCTGATGGCTCTGAAGAGGTATTAACGGGAGATTATCTTGAATCAACAAGCAACCCTGTTCTAGCGATGGCATGGTTTAATTTCACGCTACCAGAAGTTGAGATGGAACACCATTTCTGGATAAACTTGAGTGATGATGCAGGTTATTCAACCTCAAGTACGTTGATACTAACATATGATTCAACCCTCCCGCAATACGCTCCACAAGGTATTGGTCAAACAACTACATTGAGTAATCAAACTGAATGGGAACTTAGCATAGTTGGGGAAGCATATCTCGACATTGAGGCTAATGGTATAGTGCCCCAAGTTACTTTGATCAATTCAACAACTGTATCTGAATTGAACTTGAGTATCGATGCTTCTGAACTTTGGTGGTATAACATGAGCATTCCACTTGCCCATGAGGGTTCTAATCAGATTTTCATCAATGCTAGCGACAGGGCTGGAAATGTCGACAACAGTAGTATCGTTGTGATTAGAGACACAGTTTCGCCCGATCTGTTGATGCGTAGTGACGCAACATTGTTGGTTGTCAATACTACAATTGTTGAATTCCAATTCAAGGTAGAACCGGGTGCAGATTTATGGTTGTCAGGAATGGAAATCGTAAACCCAGATTCCTTGCAATGGGTGAATGATGAAATCTCAACTCAGCAAGGTTCGTTTGAGGTCTCGATGGTAGCAAGAGATGCAGCAGGTAACTGGGCCGAGGCCAAATTAGAGTTTGAGGTTGACAGTATCATGCCCCTTATGCAATGGTTAGAACCAGAGGTTAACGCCAGTCTTACTCATCATGTTGTACCGATCGCTTGGAGTCTTTCTGAGGAAGTAAGTATGGAACTCAACCTTGATTCTACTGGATGGAATACCATACCGAGCGGCTTGGTTGGAAGAAATTCTTGGGTTGTTGAGTTAGCAAATACTGGTGCGCATGAGATATGTTTGAGGGCAACTGATTCTGGCAGGAATGCAGTAATTTCTTGTCTTCCAATCGTTTTACCTGATTCAGTTTACACTCCTGTATTGACTGCACCTTGGGATAAAGAATGGGTGAATAGTACCGAAGTTGTCGCAGAATTATACCTCGGATCAGGTCAGACCTGGCAAGTTGAAGGAGAGGGTATTTCATTACGAGGGACGGGACTTGGAGGAGTGGTGAATATTAGCATCCCAATAAATGAAGGTTCAAACTCATTTGTTATGACTGCTCAAGGGTTAGGTATCGAGAAAACATGGCAATTGTCGGTATACCGAGACACATTGGTTCCGACTCTGGAATTGCTTAGCCCTGAATCACGTATTGCATTGGTCAAGGAAGATATCAATCCAGGATTCCCTTTGCTGACTGTAGAAGGAGTTACCGAACCTTTGGCAAGTGTCAGATGTGATGTTCTCAATGAGGGTGTTTGGTCCCAAACCACAAGTGCTGAAGATGGCACATTTAGTCTAGGTTTGACGCCTTGGGCTGATTGGCGAGATGCGGATATCGATTCACGCTCTGTAGAAATCACTTGCCTTGCAGTAGATGCTGCTCAGAATTCTGTGTCTGAAGTGATTAGCACAGTCATCGATACATCTCCGCCTGAAGTAATTTTAGAGTGGATTGGTGATTTAGAGGAATTATATTTGATGCATGATATCTGGAGCGAGGATGCTGTGGAGGAATGGAATCTGACAATTGTTCATGATGGCAAGATTTCCGAAGCCTATCAAGAACTAGAAATGCGTTCACAGATTGCAATGTCTGGAAATTTGGAAGGTGTTTGGAATGCAACACTCTCTGTTAGAGATTCTGCAGGTCATTGGACCAATGTAAGTATCGAGATATCATTGCAACCTGAAGAACAAGGGCTTGGATCGATTCTGGAGGCTGCAGGCGGACCTCTGAACATTAGTATTGGAATCTTGGTTCTAGTTATCATTGTAGGATTCATTTTGAGGCCTAGAAGAGAAGATGAGGTCGTTGATTCAGTTCCAATGGACCCTGAGTTGTTTGCAGAAACCAAGCCAATTCAAGCACAAACTGAGGCAATCGTCCCTCGAGCAACATCTACCCCAATGCCTCCCACGCCTGCGCAAAGCACTAGTTTGTTGCAGGCTTCTAAGGAATTATTGAAGGAAGAATCTCAATATTCTTCAATCCTTGATGAATTGGAAGAATTTGATTGATTGACATAAGCAATGAAGCGTCATACATAAGGCCTTGAGAGTAGGCGCAGAAACGTGAAACATCCATCTAAGCCAAGATATACGGTATCGGCAAAGTCGGTATTTCTTGTATTAGTACTACTGTTTAGCATTCCTGCACTGCAATTATCTGCCGCTACTGACGGGGATGGAGACGGCATAGATGATGCCTTGGATGATTGTGAATTCGCGGCTGGAAACAGTACCATCGATTTTACAGGTTGTCCCGATCAAGATGGTGATGGAAACCCAGATTTCGTCGGGGTAAATTACCCTGCATGGAATGATTCGTCTCGAGAACTATATCATTCAGGTGGAGACTCTAGAGCGGTAACTTGGTCCCCTGATGGCATGTACATTGCAGGTGCTGGAGATGGAAAAGTGAATCTGTATTGGGTGGGCGGTCTGCTTACAGTTCTGCACACAATAGATGAGAATGTCAGGGCCTTGAAATTCTCACCTAACGGGTCTTATCTCGCAGTAGGTGGATATGAAGAAGATGAATGGGAGAATCGATATGGGTGGATGTTAGTTTTGGAGATGAATTGGGCATCACTTACTGCTACGGTTATTCAGAATCTTTCTTCGATGCACCCTGATACTGATGTGCCAAGCCTTGCTTGGTCATCGAATGGCTCCTATCTCTACACGGGAGCCGAGAATGAGATACGTCGATTTTCAGTGCATGATAACTGGATGATGGATATGAATTACTCCTATTATTCCGGAAATGTATGGGCTTTGGATACCAGCCCTGATGACAGGTTGATTGCAGGTATTTCCGGTGGCGGGGAACTCAAGGTATACTGGGCAGAAAATGGTACTTCTTACATGGAATTCAACAATCACACCGGTAGCCATGCATTGGGTTTAGAATTCAGTCCTGATGGCCGTTGGTTGTTAACGGGAGGTTTTGATAACATTGTCAATATTTACAATGTTTCCAACAAATCTCTGCATGATTCAATCATGGTTGGCTCAGATGTTTATGGGATATCGTTTCATCCAAAAGGTTCCCATTTTATCGTAGCAAGGCAGAGTTCTTCTACGGTAATTTATGATGCAGAGAACTGGGAACTTTCCAGTAGTTTTGGCTCATTTGGTAGTAGCAATAACAATCGGGGTTTGCGTGCAGTCGAGTGGTCTCCTTCAGAGTATGCTATAGCATTTGGTCAGCGACGCGGTAGGATCACAACTTATGTTGTGGATGAAGGATATATGCAGATTTCAGGAGGAGAATTGACTTATGGACTCGAAGAGGATTGGCGTCAGGAATGGCAACCCAACCATGGTAAATTGGTCGGTACTCAAATTATGACTAGTTATTTTGGCACAGTTGGGTTATGCTCGAATAATGGGATTCTACATGCATCTGTAGAAGGTCCTGATACAACTTATGTTTCCGAGGATGCAAACTACAGTAGTAATGGGCAACTCGATTGCTTGACCAGTGCAGATACATTACTGGAAATTCCAATCGGTAGAGTCCCGATGGCCTTCGCGGTTAAGCAATCAGGAGTAATTGATTCATGCCTATCTTCTATAGGGGGTTTGACCACTGGTCAACTCCGTTGGTTCCTTTCTGGATCAAGTGAAAATGCACTTGTCGCAGGAATAGGAGAATTACCTGGATTAGATATTAGTTCTGTAGCTCCAAACGATGATGCTGATGGTATCAAGGAATGGTCAGATATCTCCAGTACTTGTCCTGATGATGAGATGGTATTCGTTCATGAATGGGAGAACAAGACCGATTCTGCAATTCTAATGAAAGAGTTGTTTTGTAGCGGTTGCCAACAGAAGGATTCATTGTATTCACATTCTAATGATAGAGCGAGATTTCAGGTTGAATATCCATCTGAAGTTCTTGATGGATTGAATGGCCCTGCAGGTGATTCTTTATTTGGCATGGTCGATTTGATGTATGCTACAAACAATCCTGCTGGGATATCTTTAGTCCCTATAGTTGACAATCTTACGCATGGAATTGTAGATGCTTTGGCTGCAGGAGATGTTGCCGTTCAAGCAACCTACAACAATTCACGCGATGACCTGTGGCCTGTGCAGAGTGATTACACCTATTTGGTCAACAGTAATGATCTCGAGGATAAGCGTTCATTCATCGAATGGTCATTGGATACTAATGGCATCATATTTTGGGAAAACCATGAATTCGTCAGGTTGAGCATACTTGATCAGGTAAGGTCTTGGGCAATTATGGGACATGACAAGACTTGGATGTTACCTGATGATGATGGGGATGGAGTTTGGGATGGAGATGACCAATGTGAAAATACCCCCACGGGTAGTATAGTTGATGAAAATGGCTGTGCAGAAGTTCAACTGGATGATGATTCAGATGGAATAAACAATGCCTTGGATGATTGTGACTCATCGTTTGGCAATGCAACGCAATCTCCCTATGTAGGCTGTCCTGATCAAGATGGAGATGGGTACGCAGATGTCGATGATTCCTTTGTTCAGGATTCAAGTCAGTGGAGAGATTCAGACTCGGATGGCTTTGGCGATAATCCATTGGGCAATCAAGCAGATGGCTGTCCAGATGTGGCCGGTAATTCTACAGAGGATAGATTCGGATGTATAGATGAGGATGGAGATGGCTGGTCTAATGCTGATGAGTCAGGAGAATGGGGTATTGAGAATGGCTCTGATGCCTTCCCAAGCGATTCCTTGCAATGGAAAGACAGCGATTCTGATGGTCATGGAGACAATTACTACTGGCAGGGTGAATCAGACGCGAGAGTGAACCAAAGTGGAGACAGTTTCATTGATGACCCAAGTCAATGGTGGGATCGAGATGGCGATGGTTTCGGGGATGAGGTCAATGGAACCAATGGTGATAACTGTCCAGATGTGCCTGGAACTTCAATCAAGAATGAGACTTATGGTTGTATAGATAGTGATGGTGATGGTTATGCAGACAGCATAGATGATTTGCCTCAGGAATCTACTCAATGGTGGGACCGTGATGGGGATGGAAAGGGTGACAATCCAGTTGGTGCATCGGCTGATCAGTGCCCTGATACTTTAGCAGAAGAGAAGGATATGATCAATTACGAAGGCTGTGGTCCAAGTGAGCGAGATTCGGATTATGATGGAATAACGGATGCTATGGATGATTGTCCTAATACTTCTCCGTTTGAAGTCATCAAGGTTGATTCAAACGGCTGTGCTCCTTCTGAGATTGATAGTGATGGAGATGGAGTATCTGATGATCTTGATTGGGCGCCTCTTGATGCAAATCAGAGTAGTGACGATGACGAGGATGGCTTTGGTGACAATCATTTGGCTCCAGACGGTGACGACTGTCCTGAAACTGCTGGAACCAGCACGAAGGATAGACGCGGTTGCATAGATAATGATGGAGATGGTTACAGCGATCCCGATTCTGCATGGTCTATTTCACAAGGCGCTGATTGGCGCAGTTCAGATCCAACTCAATGGTCAGATTCGGATGGAGATGGTTATGGAGATAATTGGGCGAATCCTGAATGGAACGAAAGCAGAAATTCTAGTTGGCCAGGAACCTTTGTTCCCTCTGCTAGCAAGCCTGACAAATGTCCTTTACAGGCTTATGAATATGCACAATCTGATGGTTGTCCACCTGATGATTCAGTTCAAGATGATGATTCGGATAGTCTGAGTGATGACACTTCCAGCGGTTCTGACATGACCTTGATGTACGGATTAGCAGCTTTGGGTGGAGTCGTAGTTCTCGGATTAGTCGGTGCTGTTGTAGTGCTCTTGAGAAAGCCACCTCCTACTAGGAAAAGGCCTGCAAAAGAACCAGAGGTAGTGCATGAAGAAGAACCGGTAGTCGAGAATTCCGATGCGGTTACTTGGGTTCAATCGTGGGAAGAGTTGCCTGCTGGCGGGGAATATTTGCCGGCAGATTCCAATGGTACTGTATGGTATAGAACTCTAGAAGGAGAACACTGGCAACAGGAACATGATCAGTCATGGAGCCTATGGCAAGGATGAAGGAGGCATTCTCCACCGCCACAACATGGCCATAGAACGGATTGCTGTGCTTGGTGCGGGACAGATGGGTAATGGAATAACTCAGGTTGCAGCCTGCGCTGGATATGAAGTATTGATGATTGATATTGAACAACAATATGTCGAAAATGGAATCAATACCATCAAATCATCTCTAGATAGGTTGGTGGCTAAGGATCGGATGAGTGCAGATGATGCGCAATCCGCATTGGCTCGAATAAGCATCTCTACTGATCGGCAAATGGCGGCAAATCATGATCTCCTTATCGAAGCGATTCCCGAGATTCCAGAACTTAAGTATTCAACTTTCAAGGAGATGGATTCAATCTGTAAACCCGAGACCATTCTAGCATCCAATACTTCGAGCATTAGCATCGATTCTATTGCGGCTGCAACTAATCGTCCCGACAAGGTCATCGGCATGCATTTCATGAATCCAGTTCCTTTGATGAAATTGGTCGAAGTGATTAATGGTAGTGCAACCAGCGATGAAGTGAACAGTGCAGTTGTAAATGCTGCAGAGAAGATGGGTAAGACCGCCCTTTCTTGTAATGATTCACCAGGGTTTGTATCAAACAGAATTCTTTGTCCGATGCTCAATGAAGCGATATTGACTTTGCAGGAAGGTGTTGCTGAACCTGAAGCGATTGATGGGATTATGAAACTTGGAATGAATCATCCAATTGGCCCACTTGCTCTTTCTGATTTGATTGGTCTTGATACTGTGCTGCATATCATGAATGTACTGCATGAAGGACTTGCTGATGACAAGTATGCTCCTGCTCCACTATTGATTGAGATGGTGGAACAAGGAAAGCTCGGCCGCAAGTCTGGAAGTGGATTTTACGACTACAGTCGATAGCCACCTTTGCGTTTTGGCCGGTCATATTTTCTCGACATTTTGCGAATAGTCCGTTTCTCTTCCTTAGAGACGAATTGCAACAAATTCTGAGTATTCGGCTTTGCTTGATTGGCAGAACGCAACTGATTTCCATAGTCGAGTTTTGGTGGCCCTCCAGTACCAGCAGTGAGTATCTCTGCTCTTTGCACTCTGCGCTTGATGATGGAAGCATCACCGAAGGAACCCCGCTTACGAACGAATGGAGTGTTTTTTGTATTGCTGAGGATGGATGGTCGCAATTGCTGGATTCTTACGCCAATATTGCGCAGAGACTGTTTGAAGTTGCCCATGTGCCCTTTGAGTTTGTTCAAACGAGGAACCACACCTTCCTGCATTTTTCGCTTGGGACTGATCCATGCGGGGAAGCCAACATCTACTGGTATTCCATTGAGGGGAAGGATGAATCCCTTGAGCAACAGATGAGTCCCTGGTGGTAAATCATCAGCTCTGACCATCGCCCTACGTCTACGTAATCTGCGACTCAATTTCCTTAATGCTGGCATATTGCGCAGTCTTACATTTCGATTCATTTGCATGTGTTGATCCCA
>DAWL01000016.1 GCA_002505935.1 Euryarchaeota archaeon UBA226
GACCATTCTAGATACTTCAAGAGAACCTGATTCATCTAAGGGACCCACAATATCTCCTTCTATAGGAGTACTTATCGGCATTTCATCATCGATTCTCATCTGTAGATGGTGATTGAAGATTAGAGATTGCAAAGCGTGAATCGAAAGTAGTTGCAGTGATTTGGGCATTTTATTGAAGGCGCCAGCATAATCTTCAGGATTTTCTGCAATGTGCCTAAGCATCTCACGTTCCCAACCGAGATGGTCTGGAACCAACTGCAATGCGGCTTCTGGATCCTTAGTATCTCTCCAGCACTTTCTGAATGCTGCCGTTTCTTCCTGTTCATCAGGTCCGGGGAATCCAATGTAAGTCGAGACTGCTCCTTCGACATCGCCTGTCAGCAGGAACTTGGCAACCTCTGCTGTAACTGGCCTTCCAGCACCGAATCTTTGTGGCCCGACAAAATTAGGGAACCTACCCTTGCCGAGTCGTTCTTGAAGTTTGCACTTAATCTTCTCAATCTCGGCTAAGGCCTCATCTTCACTCATAGGACTTCCATCTTCATGTGCACAACCTCTGACCACGATTGTGAAGCGGTTACCTCGGTGACTTCCAAAACCCAGTTTTTGGTGCGTTCTGCCCAGAATCTCAATTTCTACGTCGGTCATTTCGATTTCTTGCACTTTTCGAATATTGCAATCAATAACGAATAGCTGTTTTGTGATGGCGCGTTTGTCCTTGGTCCCAGCAAACCAAATTCGATTAGAGGAAATACGCAAGCGTTTTGCTAATTGCTTAACGAAGCGATTAGTCTCCCAATTGGTCAAAGTAATGCGCGCCAGAGTAAATCTCCCTTTGTTATCTAGAGATACAGTCTTCGATTCTTCTTCGACTCTGAAATCAGAAACTCGTGCTTTGAGTATTCCTCCAATGCCGCCTGCAGCAACTGTTTCTCCGGCTAAGCCGATGGCTTCGCTGAGGCTGGCTGACATGCCAGCACCTTCAGATTGAGGACTTGGAGAAATCCTTGACCAAATCAGAACAGAGGTCCTTCAGCACCTTTTCGGCAGATGCATTGCCCTTGGTTCTCAGGTAGAACTCAGGCTCATCTAGATCTGGATGTCCAGGAAAGTAGTTCGCGTAATCGACATTCTTGTGATCATTGCAGCGTTGTCGGAACAATTGGAGAGAGGTGTGACTCTCGCCAATGAAACGCAATCTCAGTTCATTCTTTTCTCGCAACAGGACCTTGATAGGCATATCGAACGGTCCGCCGACTCAAGAGGCCTCCTTGAACCTTATGCTGCTGGATATGCCCCTTACAGGGGCACTTGCCTCCCTTTCCATTATCAACCCAACCGCGTTCCGACAAGCATGCAGGATGACAAGCCCGTGTGGCTAGACAATGCTGCTAGGCGCTTCGATAAGGCTTCTTGGCCCATTATCGCAATATCTGCTGTGTTGACTGGAGTCCTATTGTTTCAGTTGGTACCTGAACTTCCTACTTTCCACACCGATTTGTCAGAATTCGCTCCTGACAATGAGGCTTCGGAGGCGACCGACCGTATGGAGAAGTTGTTCCCGGCCGAATCCCGTCCAGTCTTCATCCATGTTGAAAGAGATGATGGTGGCAATGTATTGGACATTGCTACCTTGCAGATTATGCACACCCATCTCCTAGAGATTCGCAATTTTTCACATAGTAATCAGGATTTGATAGCAACGGAAATAGCCGCTCCCAGCATTGTTGAAACCGCTCTGCAAGAGGAAGGTGATGGAACCAATATCTCAGAGTTGCAGTCATGGACTCAATTACTCGATTTGGTTGTCGATGAAGATGTGAATTGTTTATCTGAAAGAGATGATCAAGTAGATTCACTGGCATCATTTGCACGCGATTCATTGCTACACAAGGATTTGCAGTATAGCAAAGTTTGTGACTATCTAGATGGAGGTGATGGAGATGCTACTCCTATCGCTTCTTCAACACTATGGGTATTGGAAATCGATCCTTCTTTGGATGTTAAGCCTAGGCAGGTAAAACAGAATCTTATCAGGCAACAATTTGCTGAATTATCAGAGGAGTCAGAATTAACTTACTCACTTGCTTCGTTGGACCTTATCGCTCATGATATCGACGATGGAACCTTTGACAATCTTGTGCTTCTCGTTATTCTTTCGACATTGGTAGTGGTGGTTATTCTTGCAATCGCCTTCCGCTCAATAAGAGGCGTGGCATTTCCTTTGGTCGGCTTGTCGTGTGCGTTAATCTGGACATATGGGACCTTGGCTGCATTGGGAACGCGATTTTCAGCACTTGAGGTTGCGGTTGCTCCTTTGGTTCTAGGTTTGGGTATCGACTATTCTATTCACTTGCAAAGGAGGTATGAGGCTTTCAGGGAAGAAGGTCTAGATGCCGCACAATCCTGGCTCCTATCTTGTCAGAAGTTATCTGTCGCTCTTTCTTTAGCGGTATTGACTACCGTGGCTGCTTTCCTCTCCAATATTTTCTCTGATCTTCCTCCGGTGCGAATGTTTGGACTGGCTTTGGCTTTGGGTGTAGTTTCCGCTTTCCTCGCCTCAACGGTGGTGGTGGGTTCAATGCATGTGTTGATGGATAAGGCGGTTTCCAATCGTGCAATACGTTCTCCGTTACGTTTCCCGAGAATAGTTGATGGCGTTCTTGGCATCCAAAAGAAACACCAGGCAGTGGTATTGATTACTGCAGTCGTCATTTCTTTCGCTTCTGTATTTGGGGCGGCAAATCTGGAAACAGAATTCGACTTGGGCGACTTCCTTGATGATGAAATGCCTGTTATGCAGGTACGTCAAGAGTTACAGGATTCCTATACCGCTTCGGCTTGGAAACTCGTCTATTTGTTTTGGGAGCCAGCAGAAGGGGATGATAGCATAGTTGCTGATTCTACTCTTCTCAATCAACTAGATGTTTTGGATAATCGACTTGGACACATACACGGCGTGGTGGGCGTCGAACGTTCTAGTGAACATCCTGCATACGAGGGAATCTATACGGTTCTCAGAGATAAGGTCCAGAGCGACGAGTCTTTCGGTGAGCGACATAATCTAGCCATGTATGGAAACAATTTAGTCAGAGATAATTCATCTTTGGAGGTTGATCTTTCGGCAGCACTGGTTGAATTGGCTGATGACGATGAAATCAGCGACCCATTGACTGGTCGTTCATGGTCAGACAGAGTTTCATTGGTTGTCGCTATGGAGGATGGCGAGATAAGCGCACTTAGAATGGAAGTTCGCGTAGTAGCTGCAACCAGTGCTGAGAGCAGCGTAATTGTCAATGAAATCGAGCAGCAATTGGGAACAGAATCCCGCAGTGGTACGATTCGTTATGCTATGGCAGAAAGCGCAGTCATCACGGTAACTGGTGACTTGGTCATGTTGGATGCGGTCCTCGATGGACTGAATGATTCACAAGTTGAATCTACTGCTATTAGCCTTGCAGTTTCATTTGCAGTTCTAGTGATTCTGACTCGCAGATTGATGCCCGCGATGGTCGCTTTGACTCCGGTTGCTTTGGCAACTTTGTGGGTTGTTGGTTCGATGGTCATATTCGGTTTGAACTGGAATGTGCTAACAGTCATGGTGACTGCATTGACGATTGGAATTGGAATCGATTACTCGATACATGTGTGGCGTAGATTTGAGGTTGAGTCTGCTCAGGGGGATAATCCATGGCAAGCGATGAAACGCACGCTTTCAACTACTGGCGTCGCCTTGGGTCTATCTGCTGGTACTACTATCTGCGGATTCATGGTGCTCTTGGCATCACCAATGCCAGTAATTCGTGACTTTGGGTTAGTAACTTCTTTGACAGTCATGTTTTCACTAGTTCTGACCGTAATCGTCATGCCGGTATTGTTGGTCATGAGTTCTCAGAAAGAGGGACTCTTTTCTAGCGAAGACTAGATGCCAACGAAGTGATGTCTAATCCTTGTTCTCTAGCAACTAATGCTAGGCACATCCAATCTTCAACCGTGCCTAATGCTCGCTTTTTACGACTGCATCTACGTTTGATCTCGTCTGGATCTAGCCCGCTTTGCTCTGAAATCAGCATATGTACTTCATCGAAACTCTGGTCGTCTTTTATTGGAGCCACGATTTCTTCCTCTTCTGCAATGTTTTCTTGGCTAACAGTTTCTTGTTTGTATGGGGGAGGATGCATCAGGTTGCTCGGCCTAGGAAACCATCCCAGTACAGGTTTCAAGTCTCTTCTCAATTCAACTGGAGCAAGTCCGTCTTCTACTTGCTTCAACCAGCCGCTCTCCAGAATAGCTGATACTGCAATATCTGCTTCATGCGGTTGTAACCAACGCTGGTCTAGGCTCCAAATGCGGGCGATATCTCCCGCCTCGATTCCAGAATCGATACCTCTCCAAGTAAGTGCCAGTACTCTGGCGATGTCCTCCTCAGCATTTTGAGCCATGTGAACGCACTGTCCTGTTGGCAATAGAACATGACTCTTGTCATCGCGTGATTTTAATCACCATTCAACTCTTCATCATTGATATGATGCCCCATGCGTTCAGCTTTGGTCGCCAAGTATGATCGATTGTTAACATCGATTCCGACTACCAAAGGTCTTCTTTCTACCACATCTATATCGTTGTTAATCAACTGCTCAACTTTGTCTGGGTTATTGGTTAACAGGCTAACTCTAGAGATACCCAACGACTCCAACATTCTGGCTGCTATGCGATAATCTCTAGCATCTGCAGGTAATCCAAGCATCAGGTTTGCATCTAATGTATCCGCTCCTTTGTCCTGTAAATGATATGCTTGTATCTTCGCGTGAAGTCCAATTCCTCTTCCTTCTTGCCTAAGGTATAGAAGAACACCCCAGCCATGTTCTTGTATGGCTTGAAGTGCGCTGTTCAACTGTTGGCCACAATCACATCGCAGACTGGAGAATGCATCTCCGGTCAGGCATTCTGAGTGCATTCTCACCAATACGGGATCCGGACCTTCCATGCTACCTAATGTCAATGCAACATGATCGAGTCCACTATGTTCTTCCCTAAAGACACGAATCTCGAACTCACCACTTACTGTTGGTAGTCTGGCTATGGAAGGAACTTCGTCTTCTGTTAGTACGATATCCTCTTTACTCATCTCGATCACCTACCTTCATCATGAATCGATACTCACCTGCATCGCTTTCGATGGATAACAATTGCACTCCCAAACGCTCGAGCATGGCGGGGATGTCGTGTAGTGTTTCAGGATCGTCAGCCCACATTTCGAGAATTTCTGAATCCTGCATCTTCATCAAGGCAGACTTGGTCCTTGCAACCGGTATTGGGCATTGGAAGCCAAGTACATCGAGACTCATGTTCGGAGTCTCATCAGACCCCTCTCCTAGAGCCACAACCTCGTTCATGGCCATGCCTTCTGCCTTTTGCTTTTCAACCCGACGATGTGCTTCTTCAACGATATTGCACCACATGACTCAAAGCGCAAAGTCTGACTTCAATAAATATGGGAGGGGGCGCTGAACAGACCTTGTCTGCCCCCAAGGAGGACTTGTCATGGGCCGAAGTTGGTCAACTTGGACTGAGATATCTGCGCATTCCTCTGGCTTTGTTGCTAGTTGAGTTATTGTATTGGTTCCTTACCCAGCCTTCTAACACCTTGGCCTGGATTCAAACGCTTGAAGCCTTTATCTGGCATCATGCATCAACTCTGATTTACGGTGCTGGAAGTACCGAGTTTGCCATGCATCAAGGATGGTGGATAAGGGTTGATTTATTGCACCATAATTTCCCTGATGGTCGCGTTGCTCTATACGTTGGAGATGAATGTGCTGGAATTCACGAGATGTTATTCATAACCACATTGGTATTACTGACAGAGGGAGTTCCACAGCGCGTGAAAATCAAGAGTATCGCAGTTCTATGCTCCATAGTTTTTGTTCTAAACATAGTTAGGTTGTTGCTTCTATATCCATTCGCACGCTCGGGTTGTGATGCTGATCCACGCGGAATCTATTGTACAGGAGAAATGTATGACTTCCACCACATGATGTTTGAATGGGGTTTCCTGTTGATTCTAGTTGGTATGTGGACAGCGTGGTTCTTCTGGGCTAAAGGCCCCTCAAGAATCACTCAAACCGATGCGGGTATGGGCTGGAGATTCTCCCGTAGGGAGGTTTGGAAGCCTGTTCACATGGGGCTAGTGGTTCTATGTTTGGTATTCTTCGCTATGGCCGCACATTCATGGTTCGGACCTGAGGCACAGGCTGCGATGACGCAG
>DAWL01000031.1:0-1480 GCA_002505935.1 Euryarchaeota archaeon UBA226
ATACATTGCTGCTGGGTCACCATGATAGTGGTAAGCACCATCTGGCTGGGTATGAGCATGATTGTCATCTTCTCCGAAGTCATTGGCAGAGTGCATGGGGTCATATCTCCAGGGCGTGTTTGGGTCAAAGCACCCGATTTTCTCTTTGCCTAGTGGGTCCGGTCCCACACCATAGCATGCTGCAGCCAGTAAGTCTAACTTCACTCCATTGAGGAAAATGGCATTGTCATATTGCAGGGACAGCGGAGAAGATGCATTATTCAATTGAGGATTCAATGAGATTGTGAAAGTCTCCCATACTGCCGACGTTCTAGCTGCGAATGAACCATTTATCGCGAAATCGTGGTTAGGGATACCGTTGCTGTAAATTGTACAGATTCCATTATTCTCTGTAATCTGAATTTTTGCTTGCAGCACATCTCCATTTGACTTGTCAGTTGCTTCAGCGGTATAATCGCCGACATATGCTGCGCATGATGCATTGGTATTGGAGAAGATTGCATTGGTTATATCAATCGATTCAGGCGGTTCTATTCCTCCATCATCGATCTTCTGTTCTTTTGTATCTCTGGCTGTACAGCCAGCCATCAACATTAGGGCAGCCAGTAGAATTGCGACAAATGCAGTCCGCATATCTTTGCGCATTGGTATGATGAAATCAAAGTAACTGCAAATTTCCTATTTTAGCCAAACTAATAGCAACTTATGCAAAGATTCAACATATCTACTCATCATTATCATCATGTGAATCTTCACTTTGTTGATTGTCGAAAAATCTATGTCCTCTTATTTCATTTTCTCTTTGTTCAATGGAGTTCCTCAATAGCAACCCATGATACACAAGATGTTTCAGCACCATTTATGTCAGAATCAGATTTAGCAAAATCGGTCAACATCAAAAACACTCCAACTATCTTCTTAATCGGTAGTAACGGAGAGATTCTGGCCAGGCATATCGGTATCTTTGAAGATGACCAAGAAATCAATGAATTTTGGAACAGCGCCTGATTACTACATCAATCGGATGACCTTCTTAGCATGACGATGATTACTCCCAATGCGACGAGTGCAAACATCCAGAATGACAATGTCTCAACTGTAGACCACGGTTCATCTGCCATTACTCCAGTTTTGATTACAGAAGATTCCCACACACCTTCGGAATTCTCCCATTCTACGAGGATGTTCAGTACTTCATTGTCCTCAGCATGCCAAAACAAGGTAATCTCATCTTCGCCTGGCCCGTATGGAGTTGCTATTGGCATCGCTCTATCGATACAATCCTGGCCCAAACATATCCGCATCCAGCCACCTTTAGCACCTTTGTTACGGACTAAGACCTTCACTTCATGGTCACCTGGTTTTACTCCATCTTTCGGGGCGCTGACATCGACTACGCTGAAATCGACGATATCAAGAGGATGAATCTGTACTTCCACCCTGTATTGGCCTGAATTACCTGCTCCGTCCCAAGCC
Organism: Euryarchaeota archaeon UBA226; assembly: GCA_002505935.1. Taxonomy (GTDB): domain Archaea; phylum Thermoplasmatota; class Poseidoniia; order Poseidoniales; family Poseidoniaceae; genus UBA226. The sequence continues at coordinate 1,477 of DAWL01000031.1, forward strand.
GTTA
>DAWL01000031.1:1768-9657 GCA_002505935.1 Euryarchaeota archaeon UBA226
ACCTGCTCCGTCCCAAGCCGTTATGGTTACATTATGGATTCCTAAGCCCATTTCAGGTAGGCTAGTATTACCTGCAGTCTGCCACGAAACATTGTTTCTATCCGCCAGAACTTCCCCATCGACCTCGATGGTGAATCGAATTTCGGAAGCCGCAGAAATATCGTCGAAAGACTCGCTCAAATCGAGGTACAGGGAATCCCCTATTCGCGGTTGTGTCAATCCGGACATCATCCCTCCCCCATCGATCCACACCTTCGGTTTGATGTGAGGAGATGTTCCATCTAAGACCTCAATATTCCAACTATGACTGACATTGTGTCCCACATTATCAGTGACGACGACTTGTAGGGACCTATGAGTGGTGTTACGAGCGATTTGCCGTTCTTCGATATCCATGCTGGCTTGATTTACATCTCCTCCCTGATGGAAGACGATGCTGGTAACTACCCCGCCATCATTCCAATCGATCGACTTGTTGCTGTACCATCTAATCGACAACCCAGTGCTGATTTCGTCACTGACACTGCTAGTTAACCAGATGCGCTGTCCTGCAGGAATAGCAATTTCGTCACAGTTCAAGATATCAAACTCTGCAATTTCTGAACCATCGCAACTGACATTGGCTCGAACAGAATTCAGTACTGGGTCGTCACCGTCGAGAATCATGCTGCCTTGCCAAATCCCTTCTACGCCATGATGATCAGTGCAGGTCATGTTCATGCTGATTTCATCACCATGATTCCAACCATCGATAGTGGAAGCATTCACCTCTACTATTGTTTCATCAAAGGTATGAGATATGCCATCTTGCCCAATCAATTCCCATTGGCAATCTAACTCACCAATGCCGTGATCAAAACTGGCCGAGGCATCGATACTGAACGCTGTATCATAGGGCTGGATACCGCCGCTATCAGAAGACACGCTTGGGGCCGTATTCTGTCCGAGGGTTATGGCAAATCCTCCTGAAACACCTGTTTGGTCCCTGATAGTAGTGAAGGATGTAGGCTCTCCACTAACCCAATCATTCTTCGACGAAGAACGGAACTCCCATGGTGTTGGTACATCTACTCTCAATGGCGTTAATTGGCGCGGGTCATCATCGAGCAAAAGGGATAGAACTGCCAAAGGATTGTGATTGCGTTGGGCATTCAATTCCCCACTCTCATTCCACCCCCACGTTCCATTATCCGCGATGAATCCATCAATACTGATTCCATCCAAAGAATACATTTCTATATTGTCTATGGCACAACACATTCCTTCTACGCCAGTAAACCACTTCATGTTGTTGAGTCTCTCGATGAATGCATCCTTGGAACCATTGAGATAAAGGTCGATTTGCATTTGTAATGGCAAGCCCCAGCCGGGTAACAAAGAACTGGATATTTCACCGCCAAATCTGTGCTCTGCACTCCAATTTAGTTGTAAATCCATACCAGAAAGAGGCGGTTCGGAGAATTGCAGCACAGCAAGCCCAGGGTCAAAGGAAGAAGTGGTGTTGTTCAACCAAGAAAATAGCCCCTCCTCGTCGTGATAAGTCATGCTTTCTGAACCGACAAATACGCGCCATTCATGACCATCATCAAGTAAAGGCAAACTTGCATTCAGATATCCATTTTCAGAAAATACGTATTCTACGTGACCACTGTTAGCATGGATGAAACGAAGTGAGGTAGTGGTGTTGTGCTGAACTGAGATATTCGTAGTCCCGAGATCCTCAATACTCACATTGTCAGAAGCAGTCAACAAAGATGCATTACTCGATTTGACCAGTAGCCAGCCATTCTGTCCAGCAATAGTCGGAATGCTCTCTGATTCTACACTGGTTGAGCCATTACTGTTCCACCATTTCATGCTGACCGCTCCGCTGACATTAATCGGGGTTCCATTCCAAGAATGCTCCAACAAAACTTCGGTCATTCCACCCAATTCGGGGACGGTTGCCCATGTTCGATTGAAGGCGCCATCTTCACAATCTACTGCCAAGTGTACGTTTCCTTTGCTCAATCCACTGAATACGTATTCTCCATCGAACTTGTCTGCTTGTATTGCCCCTTCCCAGTTCTGCGCCGGTTTCCATGCTGAAATCACCATGGCACTGCAATTGTTGTTTTCAGGAGAGGTGCTAACTGTCCAACTTTCAATTGCAGAACTGAAAAATCCAATTGATTCTTCTTCATTCAATAGCATTGGATTCAGGGGTACTAGAAAGAGTATCAACAATACGGCTGGAACGCGCATGCCATCACACCAAATCCCTACTGTCAAAGATCATTCGACTAGGCCTGTCCTCCAACTTTAGAGTTAGAATTCTGTGGTCTGGCAAAGTTTGTTCGATTCGCTGGCGCGCTTCTGAATCAGCATGGAATAGGATGAATCCTCCTCCTCCTGCGCCTAGTAACTTGCCCCCACTAGCGCCGCAATCCAACAAAACCTGGTAAAGTTCGTCGATCTCAGGTATACTAATTCCGCTTGCAAGCTTCTTCTTCATTTGCCAAGTTTCATTCAACAAGGCGCCTAAAGCGGCTAAATCACCGGATTTCAATAAATCTCTAGCACTTCTGGCTTGTTGGCACATCAAATCGAGTATTTCGGAATTAACTTCATTTTTCGAATTCTGCTCTTTCAAAGTTTCATTTGCAGAACGGGTCAATCCAGTATAGATCAATGCGAACTCATTTTCAATGCGCTCGTATATTTCATCTGTCAAATTCAATGGTTCTATGATCACTTCATCATTTGGCAAGAAGCGAATGTGGTTTATTCCACCCATTGCGCAACCGTACTGGTCTTGCTTGCCTATTGGCTGTCCAAGAATGTCGATTTCAATCTGGCACGCCTGAGATGCTAATTCCTCCGGAGAGACATCGTTCCCCTTGAATCGGTGCAATGCGTTGAGCAAACCCACGGTTACGGCACTAGATGAACCCAATCCGGTTCCTCTGGAAGGAATGTCGGCAATAGTGGTTATTTCTACCCCACTGGTGACTCCGGTCATCCGCATCGCCTCGCGCACCAATTCGTGTTCAAGGCCCTCAAAATCATCTACTATTTCCGTGCGGGAATAGGATAGGCGAATGTCATCTCCAAATCGCTTGTTGACGGTCACGTGCACATATGCTGCTAATGACATGGAGGTCACACAACCTCCTTCGGCGGAGTTTCGATAATACGAAGCAAGGTCGCTACCACCTCCGCAAAATGACACACGTAGAGGTGTGCGAGAAATCATCATCGTTACGGCGAGACGCACACCACTCATCAAGTCAATGGACACTAGACACAGGAATCTTCGATGATGGGACCGCAAAGCAATGCTCATAGGAGTGGTTCTCTGAAGGGTAGGGGAGGGACTGCCGTGTCGAGCCTCATAACAATGGATGACTTGAGCAATGATGACATTCTAGACGTTCTGGATGCAGCCGAAAGATTGCTTCCAGTAGCTAAGGGTCAAACGCATCTTCCTTTACTGCAAGGAAAGATTCTTGGCAATTTGTTCTTCGAGCCGAGTACGCGCACAAGAATGTCGTTTGAAACCGCAATGAAACGCCTAGGAGGCGAGGTAGTAAACTTAGGAGCAGTCGCTTCTTCGTCTGTAGTCAAAGGGGAAACTCTCTACGATACTATCCGAATGGTCGACGGTTATGCAGACATCATTGCCCTTAGACATCCGCGTCAGGGCGCCGCTCAATATGCGGCCGATGCAGCAGAGGTTCCGATAGCCAATGGTGGAGATGGGGCCGGGCACCATCCCACCCAAACCATGCTCGATCTCTTCACTATCAAGCAGGCTCATGGTACTCTAGAGGGATTGCGAGTTGTTTTGGCTGGAGATTTGCGATATGGGCGAACTGTGCACAGCTTGGCTCACGCCTTGGTGCGCTTCAACTGCGAATTAGTATTCGCAAGCCCCAGCAGTCTTAGGATGCCCACAGAGATTATAGCTGACCTTGAAGGTCATGGTGCGACCATAATTGAGAGTGATGATTTGGTCAATCATATTGACGATGCAGACGTTATCTACATGACGCGCATCCAAAAGGAGCGATTCCCCGATGAAGATGAATACCGTAAGGTAGCAGGCTCATTCACCCTTTCAGCAGCGAATCTTGACAGCGCCAAAGAGGGTATGATTGTCATGCACCCATTGCCGAGAGTCGATGAGATTACTCCTGACGTTGACAAAACTAGGCACGCCAGATACTTCGAGCAGGCATTCAATGGAGTAGTAACTAGAATGGCGTTGTTATGTAGAATGCTTGGCATCGAGGTGCCATCGAACATAGGAGGTGAGGCCTGATGTCAGCACCAGAAACCGCAATGAGAAGAGTTACAGCAATCAATAATGGAACAGTCATTGATCATGTCCCTGCAGGAAAGGCCCTTGTAGTTCTCAAAATGCTAGGTCTTGATGGAAACATGGCAACCCCTGTGTCTATGGTCATGAACGTGCCAAGTCAAAAGATAGGTGGCAAGGACATCATTAAGGTTGAGGATAGAGAATTGACACAGAATGAACTAGACCGTCTTGCCCTCATCGCCCCACAGGCAAGTGTAGCCATTATCCGCGCCTACCAAGTTGCAGAAAAGAGAGTCATAAATCTAGGTGAAGAAGTTGTAAATGTAGTGCACTGCACCTATGCCAACTGTGCTACTCTAGGTGATAGAGAACCGTTGCCTCATCGTATGAAGGTAGTTTCAGTCGATCCGTTGAATCTGCGTTGCCATTATTGTGCAAGGCCACAAGATATTGATGAATTGGTCGCTAATCTTCTTTGAGCATGGCCATGAATTCACAGGCTTTGCAGATTTCTCCGCTGGTTGGCTCTGAACATTGAGGACAGGGAGTTGGAGGACTAGGGCGAGTCTCGTCCACTTTGCGAGCCTGTGTCTCTAAACCTTTGATGGCATCAACCATGTGAACTAATCCATGCCTTGAACCAGGAACATCATCTTCCAGCATTGAGACCATGTGCCGATTCCTTTGCCTTAGGGCGCCTGGGGCGTGTGGGCATTCGTCGTGGAAGAACGGCAGATCCAAGGCCATTGCACAAGCATGGACCTCTTGCTCAGGTATCCAGCGCATTGGAACGATTCTTGGAGGAAGACCAGGTAGGGGGGCTTCAGTATGAGGGGCTAATCTTAGGCTCCTCTCCAAATCCCCCTTCTGCATATTCATCAGCACAGTTTGTGCCATATCATCGAGATTGTGCCCCAGCGCCATGACGTCAGCACCAACTTTCTCTGCAAGCCGATTCAATCCTTGGCGACGGAATACTCCGCAGAAGGAACAAGGCGCCATACCTCTGGTGTGGGCGTGTTTTTCTCTGATCATTGGCAATTTTTGTACCACTTCGTCCATGCGTTCGAAACCAAGTTCAGGATAAGATACAGTGTGGAATGGAATTTCTAAGGATTCAGCCAAACGTTTAGCACAATCCATCGAAGGTGAACGATAACCATCAATTCCTTCATCAACGCACCCTGCGACAAGTTCGACATCCTTGCGAGGCCCAAGAATTGTAACTAGACGATTCAACAGCAGGGCCGAGTCTTTACCGCCACTAATGGCAACTAGTACCGTGGTTTTGTGACCACCTTTAGGCAGTTGCAATTGTCTACGCAATTCCTTGGCGAACCTCTTGTGAACACTGTCCAGCAAGTGTTTGTTACAGAAAGAACGCCCTGAATACCGTTGAAACAGGACCGATGGCCGCTGACAGCGGTCACATTCAGGCACCTGTAGGGCGCTGCTCATGCTTGGCTCACTCGGGACTTGGACTTGAGGATGGCGTTGCTTCAATCTCGACAGAATTCAAGTCAATTTTTCAATTGAATTTTCAATTATTCCAATTGAAAATAGTGAAAAAACTCCAAACGCGGAACAATGACCCCCTCCAGAATGGCGCGCATTGGTTGAATGCACCATTTTCTGCATTCTTCAATTGCATGCGCGCTTTGGTAAATCATAGAGTTGCAGTTGGAGATTCAAGCAGGGTCTGTAAAACGTCCTTTCAGGACGACGAATACAATAACCTCAAGAAGACGATTGCAACCTCCTGCCTCCCAAGGGTGCATATGCTGCGCAGATTACTCGCCTCGCTGAGCCGGATTCCTGGAGTCCGTGAGGCCACGGTTGTCGATGAACACGGTAGACTGCGAGCCAGCCTAGTAGACGACCAAGAGTCGGTAGTCTTCGAAGATGAAGTGCCTTCGGCTTTGAGAGAGGCCGAAGCCATGTGTGTTGAAGCGGGAATGGGCAATGTTGACCAAATTTGGGTAACTGGAAGCGATGGCCGTTATGGTATTGCTTCGATGGCTGCAGGCTCCGCATTGATCATGGTCTGTGATCGTGCTAGTGCTTTGGGAAGGATGCGCCACGAAGTCAAGCGGTTACGGCCGTCGATGAGCGAATTGATATGAGGTGAATAGATGTACGATCTACCGGTTGGCAAGAGTCCTAAGGGCGATTTTGAGGCAAGCCTTGACATGGCTGAAATTCCGTTTGAATACGGAGCGATAACTTGGAGAGCAGCGCGTTCCAAGAAAGCGATTGGCCATCAGTTAATCAGCGGTAATCGTGTTGTCGGCTGGTTATGCTCTTCTGATGATAGAGGGGAAGTGATTGCAGGGCCTTCGGCTGCAGCGACATTGCGTCGTATCTCACATGAACGCAGATTACGCTCGAGTGCCGGTGAATGGACGCGCAACCAATTCGCTGCGGTTGCTAGAAGACTTCCTCAGGCAATTGTCGATTCTAGGGAGTTGGCGAGTTTCGGCATCACTGGTCGAGAGAGTTCTGAACTGAGCGCGAGAGATTTGACCATGATTGTCACTGAATTAGCGCTTCGCCCTACGGTTATGGGTGCTTTCGCTTTTGAAGATGGTTTACTTATTGCCGAGGCGGGAGAATTACCAGCAGCCGCCGAACAATTAGCAAGAGAATCCTCTGAAGGGTTGACTGGTATCAACAAATTATGCGAATCTCTTGCTCTGTCAAGTATGATTCGAACTGTTCTTTGGCTAGAGGATGGAGTTCTCCTGTTGGCTGACGCTGGTCGTGGAGTATTGGGAATGTGGACAAATTTTGCTGCTGACCATCAAGCATTGATTGCCAATGCTGCTGCTCTGGTCGACTTGATTGGAGAAGCACAGGTTGCTCCAGAGGTATTGCCCAAAGGTTTCCTATTACGTACAGGTAAGAGCGGTGTTGACCAAGTAATTACTATGTTGAGGAGTGCAATTACGGAGGAAGTCGATGGTTACCTTCGAACTACAGGGCCAAATGAAACACACGAGATAATTCTCAATTCTGGTGTGCCTGTGGCGGTACGTTCTCGTTGCGATGATATTCCAGCTGCCATCTATGCGGCAACCACTCCAGGTTTCGAATCGACTTTGATTAGAATAGAGCGTCAAGAGTTACCAGGTGCAACGGCCGGAGGATTACAGGACTTCACCTTGACAGGGTTCATGGAAGCACTTGCCTCATGCAGAACCAAGAGTGAAACACGCTTATCTTCACTACGTGGAAGATTGGAGAGATTGTGGGGCTTTGAAGCAGGTTTAGAACGCCTTGACCATGCTCGTGCTCAAGTTAAGATGATTGAACACAAGAGTGCCGGTGAAGCAAGTCTCAAGCCTGTAGAAAATGAGAGCAAAGTGTTGATTCCAGTTTCAAGGCATGACAAGGATCGTGCCATCACATTGGAGAAAGACCTCGAAGAGAGCCAGCGTAGTGTATCCCGATTGACAGAACGTCTCAAGGAATCCAGTGGTAGAGAAGACAAACTCAAGGATCAACTTGCATTGGCGAACGACCGTTGCGATGAGTTGCATGAAAGAATTGAGGGCTTGAATCAAGATCTTGATTCTACTAATGCTTC
>DAWL01000123.1:0-882 GCA_002505935.1 Euryarchaeota archaeon UBA226
GCCGTAGGCATCGTATAGATCAAACGAATATCGTGCAGGTCCACTATCGCCTCCATCATAACCTTCTACTTCGCCGTCACACATGTCGGGTATTTCTACGGCATCAATAGCATCTTCCCATTCGTTTTTATCATCCAATTCTCCACGAACAAAAGCAGCACATTCCGCATTATTTTCCATGAATTCATCCATTACATCTTCACCATCAACTGTTATGCTAAGCATTTTTAGGAACATTACATCTTCAACAATTTCAAATTTCATTTTGTAAGTTATATCGTAAGCAAGCATATCTTCGGAAGAATCGACATATACTGTTCGAGAGTCAATGAATGTTTGACTAGCCCCTTCATCTTCACCATTTCTACAATCTTCATCATCGTCATTGACCCAAGACATATCTATCCTTTCGCCATTGTCACATTCAAACATTGGAATTCCTTGAGAATCTTGACTCATAGTCCATGTCAATCTATCTCCATCGACCTCCCATTTTAACTCATAACCTGCAGGCATATCCTCTTCGCTGATGACAGTACCGTCTTCTTTGAATTCCAAGACATCCCCATCGTTAGTTGTCCATTCACCTACTATGTCAGCATCAGACCAAATTACTCCCATGGCCCAAAGTGTGGTCAATGTTCCCCCGCCTACTAGAATTAGACTGACAATAGAGATGGTAGCGATTTTGACGACATTGCTTCCACCCCCATGTCCATGAGAACTGTACGAGAAACCTTGGTCCCAAGACGAGGCGGTGCCGCCACCATATCCCCCACCTGCGGCTGGTGCTGCGGGCATTGCAGGTTGTTGTGGCGCCCATTGTTGCTGAGCAGGAGCCGCGGGGGCTGCGGGCATTGCAGGTTGTTGCGGTGCCCACTG
>DAWL01000123.1:1082-6208 GCA_002505935.1 Euryarchaeota archaeon UBA226
CCACCTGCGGCTGGTGCTGCGGGCATTGCAGGTTGTTGTGGCGCCCATTGTTGCTGAGCAGGAGCCGCGGGGGCTGCTTGCATTGCAGGTTGTTGTGGTGCCCATTGTTGCTGAGCAGGAGCTGCAGGGGCTGCTTGCATTGCAGGTTGTTGCGGTGCCCACTGTTGTTGAGGTTGAGCAAAAGTCTGGGCCAAGGCATTACCACAATTGTAGCAGGCTGGCATTCCGGGATTGTTCTGAGCACCACACATCGGACAAGTCATGTTGTTTCGAGAGTGGCTATCGTTCTTGAATCAAGCGCCACCCATTCCTTCGAGTTGTTCCATAACACCTTCTGGTATCTGTGGGTCTTGTTTGGCCCAAAGTAGGTCATCTATTCGCAAAACGCTGACTGCAGAATCAGTTGCACCTTTGATGGCCTGCCGAGTGACTGCAATCGGTTCTCTGATTCCAGCTTCGTGCATATCGCTAATGCTCTCAGATTCAAGATCTAGGCCTAACCAATCAGAATCCGCAGAAGTTTGTGCTGCGGTCAATTCTAGCAATCTGCCAAGAGCATCCTGTCCAGCATTTTCAGCCAATGCTCTAGGAATTACTTCAAGGGCTTCAGCATAGGCTTCGATAGCCAATTGCTCTCTACCAGGAATAGTTTCTGCAAACCTTCGCAGGCGTCGTGCCAAGGCAATTTGAGTAGCCCCTCCTCCCGCCAGACTACGCGCCTCTTCGTGCATGTGGCAAGCAACCCCAATGGCGTCAGCAAAACATCGCTCGACTTCTTCCAGCATTTCTTCGCTACTACCGCGTGTAACCAATGTCAAGCCTTGCTTTTGACTTCCCTCAAGAATCCAATGACCTACATCTCCCCAAATCTCTTGACGGCTGCTCTTGAAATGACCGAGGTCATCTTTGCTTGCGGTTGAAGTTGAATGCACAGGATGGCTGCCAACTGCTCTACTCAATGCTTCCATGTCGTTTCGGTGAACTCTCCTGTATGCAGTGATTCCCGCCGCTTCTAACAAAGACCTTGCTTGGTCATCGATGCCGTCCTTGCAGACTAGAATATCGACTCCTAGAGCAATGATGTCGTCAACCTGTTTTGCCAGCATTTCGCTCTCTTTGTTGCGGAATGCTTCCAACATACCTGCTTCAGTTATCCTGATTTTAGCATCAATAACGGTATTTCTGCGTTCGATTCCTCCATCTATCAGCAATATCTTCCCTGCATCTCTAGACTGGGTCATCTCTGGATGGGCAGGTTTCTTTGCAATTACCACTCCATTCACTAGATGAGTTTCGTTTGCCTGCCCACCTTTGTTGGCGAGAATCTTGACCAAAGTAGGGTCCGCTCGAATCTTACCGTTTTCTTGTGTTGCTAAAGAAGCGGCTGCTTGTACGGCCAATTCTGAAATCCTCTGTTGAATATCCGAGTGTCCTTTGCCGGCCAATGAGGTATGAGTTGCCTGCAGTATCTCACTTTCATCTGTGGATTCCTTAGAGATCAATTCGAGAATCTTCTGTGCCTCAACTTCTGCCATGCGGTAGCCATTTGCGATGACAACAGGGTGTACTCCTTGTGCCACCAAATCCCAAGCATTCTGCAACATTTCTGCAGCGATAAGTATGGTACTGGTTGTCCCATCTCTTGCTACTCTATCTTGTGTACTGCTGCTGGAAATCATCATGCGCGCTGTAGGGTGTTCAACTCGTGCAGCCTCCAAAACGGTGACTCCATCATTAGTGACTTGTACTCCACCTTCTTCATCCAACAATAATTTGTCCAAACCTTTGGGCCCTAGTGTAGAACGAACTGTATTTGCTAAAGCGATTGCAGCCTGAACATTCTTGCGCAAGGCAGCCCTACCAGTAGTCCTCTCGGTCTCTTCGAGAATGGTGGTATCGTCGTTCGCGGCCATCTCAACGACCGTCCGAAACCGCAACCGCCCTTGAAACCCATCGATTGTAGATTTCAGTCCTCATCGACGACTTCGAAGTCAGCATCTACCACATCATCGGATGAATCATCGGAATCACCGGCGGATGCTTCTTGAGCAGCCATTTCAGCTGCTGCCGCCTCGTACAACTTGGAAGAAATCGCATGCATTGCCTCTTCGACTTCCTTGACCTTTGCCTGAATTGCAGCCTCATCGATAGCCTCGAGTTCGAATGGTTTTCCTTCTTCATCCTGAACCAACTTCTCCAATTCTTCGAGTTTCTCCTTAACTGGTGCAGTATCCTCATCCTCTAGTTTGTCGCCGGTTTCATCGAGAGTTCTACGAGTCTGGTAAACAACTTGATCAGCCATATTGCGCAATTCGATCTTTCCTTTTCGCCTCTTGTCTTCTTCGGCATTAGCCTCAGCTTCGGCGATTTTCTCTTGAATCTCGTCTTCGGTCAAACTGGTAGCGGATTCAATCTTGATCGATTGTTCCTTACCAGTGCCTTGATCCTTGGCGCTTACGTTGACGATACCATTGGCATCGATGTCAAAGGTGACCTCAATCTGTGGGATTCCACGCGGTGCTGGAGGGATTCCAACGAGGTGGAATTGTCCCAATGTGATATTGTCCTTGGAGAATTCACGCTCTCCTTGCAATACGTGAATCTCTACCGCTGGTTGATTATCCGCTGCGGTGGAGAAGGTCTCGGACCTACGGCTTGGAATTGTTGTATTCCTCTCGATCATGGTGGTCATCACTCCGCCAAGGGTCTCGATACCTAGAGTCAGAGGGGTTACATCGAGCAGAAGAATGTCTGATACACCTTCATCTCCAACAATGATACCTGCTTGAAGAGCAGCACCAACTGCAACCGCTTCATCAGGGTTGATTCCCTTGAAAGGAGCCTTGCCGACTTCTTTCTCAATTGCTTCCTGGACTGCGGGTATACGTGTTGAACCTCCGACTAAGAGGACCTTGTCGACCTCTCCCTTGGAAACGCCAGCGTCCTTCATCGCCTTCTTAGTTGGAGTCATGGTCTTCTTGACTAGAGATGCGGTTAACTCATCGAATTTGGCTCTGGTTAGAGTTATGTCCAAATGTTCTGGATTGCCATCTTTCATAGTAATGAATGGTAGATTGATTTGGCTCTGCATGGTTCCGCTCAATTCGATCTTTGCCTTCTCAGCAGCCTCACGTAGTCGGCTTGCAGCCTGTGCATCCTTGCTCAAGTCAATACCTGTGCTCTTCTTGAATTCTTCAACCAGATAGTCGATAATCATCTCATCGAAATCATCGCCACCCAACTTGTTGTTACCATTGGTCGCTTTTACCTCAATCTGAGGTTGCCCATCGACCTCGTAAATTTCCAGTACTGAGACGTCGAAGGTCCCTCCTCCTAGGTCGTATACCAGAATTGTCTGATCATCTCCTTTGTCCACACCGTATGCCAAAGCAGCAGCAGTTGGTTCGTTGATGATTCTCAATACTTCTAAACCAGCGATTCGGCCAGCGTCCTTGGTAGCCTTTCGCTGTGCATCCGTGAAGTAAGCAGGGCAAGTTACTACAGCTTGTGTTACCTTTTCTCCAAGATATGCTTCTGCATCTGCCTTGAGTTTCTGCAGTACCATGGCACTGATCTCTTGCGGCGTGTATTCAGTATCGTCAACACCTTCTTTCCAATCGGTACCCATGTGTCGCTTGACCGACATGAAAGTACGTTCAGAGTTAGTGACTGCTTGGCGCTTGGCCACCACTCCTACCATCCTCTCGCTACCATCCTTTGCGAATGCTACCACACTGGGGGTGGTACGCGCACCCTCCGCATTGGCGATAACTACGGGCTCACCGCCTTCGAGTGTCGCTACGCAGCTGTTCGTTGTTCCTAGATCTATTCCAATCACTTTTGCCATTTCTTTCACCTTTCTTTTTTTCACAGAATCGGTATCCCACCGTCATCCTCGTCGTCATCGTCGCTTAGATCGATACTGACATCAGGAATTTCCATCTCGTCATCCGAGTCATCTCCAGGCTCGTCATCCGAATTCTCCTCATCGATTGCAGAACCCTGAGGGGTCAATTTGAGAGTGACATCTAGGATACCATTATTGAACGACCAATCAACTAATTCGTCGCATTGATGTGGTAATTCGATGCGAGCAACAGGCGCTACCTGAGTACTACGCATGACTTCCAGCAAGGAACCCTTCTCAATGAGTTCTAGTTCAATCAGGTTCTCATCTAATTCAACTTCAGTGGTGCAATCTACGGTAATCGCCATCTCCCAACCATCGAGATAGACATCGGCGGCGGGCAATTGTTTGACCTGCTCGATATCATCATCCTCTTCGGGGATGGGAATTTCAGTAGGCTTAGCGTCTACCTTCACGTCAAAACCCAAGTTTGACAGCATATCATTCAGATTACCGCCTTTGGATAACATATCATTGAGGTTAGAGAGGTCGAAATTGAGATTCACTCCACCTTTTGCAATTTTTTCGGCGTCAAATCCCATCTCTTCGAACTTGTTCTGGAATTGTTCCATCATGTTCTTGAGAGTGTCTAGATTGACATCCATGCCCATCTGCTTGAACATCTCTGTCAACTTGTTCAGCATCTTGTCTTCCCAATCTTCGGGCATATCATCACCTGATTTAGACATCTGAACCACTACTGAACCATCGGTTGTATAGTGGCGGGAACAGTCTCCATATAAGAACTCTTGCAACTCTACCGAAATCTGTCATGTGGCAATGATGAAGAAAGGGCAAGTACAGCAGGGGGTATGGCGGGACTGCCAAACACCATGATGGCTTGGACCAAGTCCCGCCCAGAAGTGGATGGATTCGAACTAATCGAGCATCCAGTTCCAGCCCCTGGACCAGGTGAAGTATTGGTCAAGACCCTGTCAACCAGCGTTTGCGGATCCGATTTACATATCTGGAACTGGGATGAATGGGGCCAACAGGAAGTACCGCTTGGAACCATTACTGGACACGAGACCTGCGGCCATGTTGCCGCTATTGGTGAAGGTGTAGAATCCCACAAAGTTGGAGATTTCATCGCAGTAGAATGTCACTTAGCCTGCTGGGAATGTCCTCGCTGTAGCGAAGGAAACGCCCACGTTTGCCAAAATGGTTCGATATTCGGTGTTCATTCCAATGGCGCTTTCGCACCATACTTCACAGTACC
>DAWL01000011.1:0-7507 GCA_002505935.1 Euryarchaeota archaeon UBA226
AATTTCTGACAAAGATATGGATGGCGAACCAGCATGGCAAATTGAACATGCGGGAATCGTTGAGCATTTAGCCGTGGATTCCGATGGCAATAAAATCGCTCTTGGTGGAGAAGACCAAAACGATTACACCGAATCTGAACCGATTCTCATCATCGATGCCAACGCTGAGCCTAAAGAGATGGAGATAAACGTCCAAGATGACCCTTGGACAACCGACCTCGACATGGGCGGTGAAGTTAAGGAAGGGCCAAGTGAAGACATCTATTCTGATGACTTGTCCGCAATTGCAGACCTGTTGACCGATGAAGAGCGAAAACAAATGGAAGAAGGAGGGGCTGCTGAATCTCAATCCAATCTATTGTCCATGCTGAGCGGTGATATCGACATCGAAGAAATGGCAGGAGATGATATCTCCGCAAACGACCTGTTATCAGGACTCGAGGCTGAAACAAAAGCTGCTAACATTCCACCGGTATCGAATGCAGGAGAGGACCAGAAGGTTTCCTCAGAAGATGATGGTTCTGCAGTAGTCCTCTTGGATGGAAGCGGTTCATTCGATCCTGATGGTACTGTTGTGGAATGGTCTTGGAAAGACCGAACTGGAAACACCATCGGAGACAGCGCCAAACTGAAGGTCAAACTATCAAAGGGGACTCACCACTTTGAATTGACTGTCAAGGATAACGATGGGGCAACAACCACAGACACGACGACCGTAGTTGTTGAATGAGCAAAGCGCTTGCGAGTGTCATGCCCGCACTGATCGAGGGATTCTTCGTTGGCCCCTTACAGATGCGTTGCAGTGTAGTCACTTGTCTAGAGACAGGAGATACAATCATCATCGACGGAGGAGATGAAGCATCGCGTTTAATCGATTGGATTGAAGAGGCCAAAGGAGATGGTCCTGATGAATCAAACATGCCGGAACTTGAAATCGAGAAAAGTGTGGTTGTACTGCTCAACACCCACGCACACTTCGACCATTCTGGAGCCATCCCCCCATTGCTGGATAGATACGAGGTCGAATGGTATCTGCACGAAGGAGATCACTTCCTTCAATCGACTGCCAAACAATCTGCTGCTCGTTGGAGATTACAAGTTCCCGAACCTGCAACACCTACCAAGACATTAGAGCATGGAGATGAATTGACTTTTGGAAATCTACGCTTTGAGGTTAGACATGCTCCCGGTCATTCACTTGGCAGCGTCTGCTTGATTTTGCGAACTCCAGAAGGGGAACCAGACCATGCCTTTGTCGGAGATGTTCTATTCGCCGGAGGAGTTGGAAGAACTGATATTCCAAATTCGGGAGGAGATTGGCCTTTGTTGAAGAAGAGCATCGAAGAACAATTGTTCACTTTGGATGATGATACGGTGGTCTATCCTGGACATGGGCCGCTGACTACGATTGGTGAAGAGAGAAGGAGTAACCCATTCGTTGGAGAGGGTGCTGTTGACCCTACAAGAAATTTCTACTTTTGAAGAGAACCACCAATCTCGTATGTGGGATTATTGACGATTGGTAGCCCCTGGCGGATTTGAACCGCCGTCGCGAGATCCAGAGTCTCACATGATGGACCGCTACACTAAGGGGCTGTCAAGCGGCGGTAATGCCCTGTGTATTTCAATTCAACCGAATTGCAGGAAGAGGTTTCAAGCCAATCTATGCATGAACCAACGAGAGATACTTGCCACCATCAAGAAAGCGATGAACCAACCAACTGCAAGTTTGGCTAATGCCCTACGCTGACCCTTTACCTCTTCCTCATGAGCCATAACTTCGGCCAAGGGTGCAAGCGGGTCGTCTCGGCTCATGTAGAGACGATGTAGTGAACAGGCTTGAAGACTGAGGGCGCTTCGAGAGAACGATGAGCGAGATTCCCGAGGGCATGACAATCCTCGATGCAAGCCCCAGCGAGGCGCGCCCAAGCGCTTCACTGATGCTGACCAGAGATGGTCCAAAAGGTGTAGAAGTCTTGTTAGCGCGACGAGTTGAGAACCTACCTGCATTTCCGGGATACTGGGCGTTTCCGGGAGGGGGAATCAGTAGAGTAGATCGAGAAGCAGTCGAATTGATTCAATCCCTCGGAGAAATGCCTGACTCGATAGAGGCAGCGACTCATGCTGGAATGCACAGAGAATTGCTTGAGGAAATGGGCCTATTTATTCCATCTGCTGGAATATTGGAACCTGTCGAATCTGAATTGAGGAATAAGGTACTCAAAGACAAATCTGAATGGATGAAATTAGTCAAATCAGGAGATTTACCCTTTGCAGAAAAAGCCCTCATCGAATTGACGCGTAGAACAACCCCTGAATTCGCAGCCTTGAGGTTTGAGAATCGTTTCATGTTCATGCATTGTACTGGAGATATTCCGGAACCTGTTCTAGAGGACCAAACTGAGTTTGATGACTTCCGATGGGATAGGCCTGAGAATTTGCTAGAAGAATGGAATGAACATCAAATCAAACTCCCACCTCCTTTGGTAACCATTTTGCAAGAGTTCGTTGAAATGATTCCAAATTTCGATGATGTGCAAGAACTCGCCAAAGACATGGCAAGACGTAGTCCCGAAGAGAAAACCATCCTTTTTGCAAGTGGAGTCGAATGTATCCCTGTTCCAACCGCTACCTTACCACCTGCAACTACGACAAATTCCTATCTTATTGGCAAGCCAGGGGGCGAGCATATTCTCATCGATCCGGCAATCAGAACCGAGGAAGGGAAGGAAAAAATCGCAGCAGCACTGAAGCGTATGGAAGATTCGGGAGGGTCATTAATCGCTTACCTATTCACCCATAGACACCTTGATCACCTCGGAGACATCGAGATGCTGAAATCTTTGTCAGATGCTGAAATCTGGGCCAGTCACGAGACCGCAGTTGCCCTTTCAGGGAATGTCAATCGAATAATCATGGATGCTGACATCATAGTCCTCTCTCATCCTGGTGGTGCAGTCATGTGGAATGCCTTAGTTACTCCAGGACATTGCCCCGGACACGTCTGCCTGTTGAATGATGCAGGATTGGTGGCAGGTGACATGGTCGCTGGAATTGGTACTATCTTGATCCCTCCCTCAGAAGGAATGATGGAAGTATACATCGAACAGTTGAAGCGGCTCTTGAGAATCGATCCACACCTGATTTTCCCTTCACATGGTCCAGTAATCCCACTACCTCAGAAAGTAATTAATCACTACATCGAACACCGTCAAGCAAGACATGACAAAGTGTTCGAGATACTACAAAGTGGACAAAGGGAATTAGCGAAAATTGCGCTTGAAGCCTATGCAGATACTCCACAGGCGCATCCGATGTTGGCTCGCCAGCAGACTCTATCTCACCTATTGGCTTGGCAAAGACAGGGCAAGGTCTCATCTGATGGCGATAATTGGACGATTACAGGGGGCGAATGAATGCGCGAACAGATGAGCGGTTTCGACCTCAGACGAATGTCCTGTGAATTGGGTAAACTCGCCGGAGGCTGGATGAAAAAGGCGTACCAACCTCATCATGAGCAAGTGGTTCTGAGAATCAATCCCAAGCAAGGTGTGCAACAAGACCTTGTAATCGTGCGCGGTAAACGAATATATCTTTCAAAGAGAGATAGACCGATGCCGAGTCAACCAAGTCCATTCGCCATGCTGCTCCGCAAGCACCTAGGTAATGCACGACTTGAGAAAGTTGAGCAACATGGTTTCGATCGAATACTCGTACTAACATTTGACTCAAAGGGTGGCCCTAGGCATTTGGTCATCGAATGCTTCCGCGACGGAAACATCATCCTTGCCGATGAGTCATTCACAATCATTCAACCACTTACCCACGCAACATATGCGGGCCGTACTCTGAAAAAAGGGGAGACTTACAAATTCCCACCCGAGGCTTGCGACCCGCATGAATTGGATGAAGAAGCGATGAGGGAACTATTGCAAGCAAGCGACCGTGAAGTGGTTCGCACTTTGGCTGGGCAAGCCAACCTCGGCGGAATCTATGCTAGAGCCATTTGTGCGGCTGCCGATGTGGAAGAATCGATGCCTGCTCAAGAGTTAGCACAAAATCCAGAACAAGTGAAGGCTTTGAGCGATCATCTCGCTGAGTTACTTCGAGAACTTTCTGAATCTGAAAATGCATGGTTGATTCTGAAACAAGAAGGTATCACGGAAATCGACGAAAATGACACCAAGGCAAGAGATCTATTCTTCAATGAAAATGCAGTTGAAGCAACTCCTGTCCTTCTCCCTGAGCACGAATCAGCAATGCTTCTGGAAATGACTTCGTTGAATCAAGCAGTAGATGCTTGGCTTGGGGCACATGATGCGATGGCGTTGGCCCGCAAAGAGACCGAAGTAGCATCTTCATCGGCTCGCGGTGGAAAGGTTGGAAGTAAAGTTGAGCGACTTGAAAGAAGATTGGCTCAACAGGAAAGGGCTCTGCAAACATTTGATTCGGAAGTTGAAAGAATGCAGAATCTAGGACATGCTATCCGCGATGCTTGGATGCACGTTGACGGAATATTGGTTCAGACAAGAGAAGCTGTGGAACGAATCGGTTGGGAGGAGGTCGCAGCACAATTGGACAAAACCAAGTGGCTGAAAGACTGCAATGCTGCAAAGCGAACTCTGAGAATCGTCCTTCCAGACCATATGAATGCTGCTAGAGGCCCAGAAGTTGACATCTACCTCGATGATACTGTGCATCAAAATGCTCAACGCTGGTTCGAGAAAGCTCGCAAGCAAAAAGAGAAGAGCATCGGGGCCAAAGAAGCCCTGATAAAGACCCACAAAGAATTGGACAAGGCTCGCAAGACGGAGAAAGAAGCGGAAGAAAGCGGCAAAGTCTCGGGAATACGTCGTTCAAGACGCCTATGGTTCGAAAATCACCGTTGGTCGATACTTGATGGTGGACATCTGCTAATTGCAGGCAAGGATGCCAAAGGAAATGACATTTTGGTGAAAAAGCACCTACGTAGTGATGATCGATACGTTCACGCTGATCTACATGGGGCAGCATCTGGAATAATGAAACTCAAAGCAGGTTTCATTCCTGATGAACATCCTCCTGTCAATCTACCTGAAGGAGTTCCTGCATTGCGACTAGTCGACGACATAGACGTTCCTGAATTCAGTGAAGAGGCGCAGAATCAATCTGCATCGATGGCGCTTGCATGGTCGCGCGCATGGAATGCTGGTAGAGCCGGAGGGGCAGTGTTCTGGGTAAATCCAGGTCAGGTCACTAAAACTGCAGAAACCGGAGAATATGTTGGACGTGGAGCATTTGTTATTCGCGGAAAAAGGAATTGGATGAGAGATGTAGAAATGAATCTAGCAATAGGACTGGTGTGCATCAATTCGGTCCCGCTACTATTGTGCGGAACTGTTGATTCAGTTCCAAACATATGCCAAAGATGGGCCAGACTCAGCCCGGGAAGAGAGCGTAAGGAAGTACTTGCTAAGCGCATCACCAAGGCGACTGGGCTAGCGGTTGAAGACGTGTTATCGGTATTGCCTGGACAATCAGACATCGCTGAAGATCATGGTTTACTGTCATAATTGGTTTACTTATTATAGACCGTTGAATACAATACAACATACCTCCTAGGGAGGATATGCCCGACCCCGTGATTAGTCCAGATGGAAAATTCATGTGGACTGGAGATGAATGGATTCCAGTCCCTCCATCTACAGAACCACAATCAAATGAATTGGGTGAACAATCATTGAATATGCAGGATTCCGTCATTGGAGGAGATGTCGTACATAGCACTGTCATCAATAACGATCCTGCTGCTGTTACTTCTGCTGTCATCGAGGCATTGCAACAAATGGGAATGATTGGCAATACATCCGAGGCAACACCCCCTCCACCATCTCCAAAGATAGAATTGCCAGCCGCATTCAAAGTTGGAGACCATGTTGAGTATCACAGTCCTACCAATGAAAGATGGTTGGATAGATGCACTGTAGTTGGAATCAATGATGATGGAACTTATCGTATTGAGGTGCCCAAGTCATCAGGGATTGAGACAAAACACGCTGTGGTTATTGGTTCAGCACCTGGAACCATTCGTCCTGCAGCGCCTCCATACAATACTGGAGACCGCGTATTGGTGAATTGGAAGAACCATGGCACATATTTCCCTGGAACCATTGCTTCAGAGAATGATGAACATCTATTCAGGATTCATTATGATGATGGTGATGTCGAAGATGGAGTAGAATGGAGTAGAATTGAAACCTTGGTTGAAGAATCTTCTGAAGTACAAGAATACGTGCAACATATTTCAGAAGAAGAAAATGAATTGATTGAGGCATTCAAGGTATTTGATGAAAATGGAACTGGTACAATTTCAGCCAAGAAGTTCTTTGCGATTCTCACGGAGATGGGAGATGATCCATTATCCGTAGAACAGGCTCTCGCAGAATTTGCAGAATTAGGAATTGAAATTGATTCACAAATAGATTATCGTGAATTGGCCAAGTTCATGGCAAGTTCTGAGCAAGTAGAAGAAACGCTTGTAAACAAACCAGAAGTCATCATTCGAGATGCAGAAATCAAGGAAGGTGATCTGTATGGACATGCATATAATCACCCTAAGTTGGGGGAAGGGCCTATCAGGACTTCTCAGATTCTAGGAATTCAATACGATGAACGGGCAACCGCAAAAGTCGAGACTGGGAACACGATTTACGTTGTTGGCCCAACAGGTTGGAAAGTTCTACCAGAAGAGCATCCCTTCAATTCAAAATATTCTGTTGGAGAGAAAGTCAAAGTAGAGTGGAAAGGCAGTTGGTTCGATGCTTCGATTTTAGCAATCGATGGAGAACAGTATCATATTTCGTACATTGGATATGACTCAAGTTGGGATGAATGGGTAGGTCCAGAGAGAATCAAGAACTCAAGATATTCTATTGGAGAACACGTCAAAGTCGAATGGAACGGAAGTTGGTTCGATGCTTCTATTCTAGCGATCAATGGAGAACATTACCACATCACATACATTGGGTATGACTCTAGTTGGGACGAATGGATAGGTCCTGAACGTATCCAAAAAACTGCTTAGAATCAAACAGGTTCTTGAAAACATTAGACTCATCGAATGCTAAATCGGTTGATTCATCGTTCAACCAACATAGCGACAGCGTTACCTCCGCCTAAGCATAGAGTTACGATTCCCATCTTTGCATCGATTCGACGCATTGCACCTAGCAAGGTAATCAGGCATCGTGTGCCACTAGCCCCTAGGGGATGCCCCAACGCAACCGCACCTCCATGAACGTTGAATCTGTCAATTGGAATATCGATTGCTTTGAACACCGAACAAGAAGCGGCGGCAAATGCCTCATTGTGTTCATAGAGGTCCACGTCCAATACGGACAAACCATTCCGCTCCAACAGTGCCTCAATGGCAGGAATAGGTGCACTCATCACTCTAGCGGGTTCCACCCCACTGGTCACATGGTCCTTGATTGAACAGATGATTTCCCAACCCATCTCTTCAGCCAAT
>DAWL01000011.1:7801-8233 GCA_002505935.1 Euryarchaeota archaeon UBA226
GTTTTGCCAACCCATCTCTTCAGCCAATTCTCGGTCAGCCACTAGAACCGCTGCCGCTCCATCTGAAATCTGGCTTGCATTTCCAGCAGTTACCTGACCCTCCTTGTCGAATGCTGGCCTTAATGAAGACAAACCTTCGACTGAAGTATCTGCACGGAACCCCTCGTCTCTATCAACAAGTATCGGATCTTTTCTACGCTGAGGAACCGATACGGGTACAACTTCCCAATCGAACCAACCATTTTCCCATGCAGATGATGCCAATGAGTGACTACGTACCGAAAAAGAGTCCGAATCCTCTCTACTGATTCCATGTTCTAAAGCAACGGTTTCACCAGTATTTCCCATGTGTTCATCGTTGTAGACATCCCAAAGGCCATCATGAATCAATGAATCTACCATCTCAAATCCACCGAGACGACGACGGCCACG
>DAWL01000011.1:8602-9319 GCA_002505935.1 Euryarchaeota archaeon UBA226
ATGCAACGATGTTCTCCTGCGCGTATCGATGTGGCAGCCATCATTACAGTTTTCAGTCCTGAACCACAGACCTTGTTGATGGTGGTAGCTGCAATTGAATCAGGTAACCCAGCACCTAGCGCAACCTGTCTAGCCGGAGCCTGTCCTGCACCAGCCTGCAATACTTGCCCAAACAATACCTCATCGATTATGGAAGGGTCTGCTCCTGACCTCTCAAGTACCGCTTTTACCGCTACGATACCGAGGTCGACCGCACTCATGCTCGAAAGGCTTCCAAGAAATTTACCGATAGGTGTACGAGCAACTGCACAGATAACCGGTTCGGGCTGCGCCATACCCACCCCAAGGGGACCCAATCCTTCAACTTGAGTGTGCGAAGCATTGATTGAGGGAGGGGCGTCGCCGCCCCATGGCGAAATTCAAGACCGACATGAAGACAGACAGACCTTCGGACGAAATGAGAGAGGTATCTGTTGATTTCGATTTCACTTCCAACGCTCTTGCATCTATTCTCTACAAACAAGGAGATACCGTCGTACTGGTCTGCGTTTCCAAGGACGCCCGCTTGCCAGGTTGGTTCCCAAGAGATGCAACCAAAGGATGGGTGAATGCTGAGTATTCCCTTCTTCCAGGTTCCACCGATTCCAGATTCCGTCGAGAAAGGCGGGGTGCCAAAGGACGTACCTTTGAGATTGAACGCCTGATTGCTAGAGCCCT
>DAWL01000026.1 GCA_002505935.1 Euryarchaeota archaeon UBA226
GATGAATACGATGACTACGATGATGATGATGATGACTGGGATGATGATGAGCCGGAGTTCCATGTTGCAAAGCAGAAGCCTGTGCTCGATGACGAGACTAAGGCTGCTTTGGAATTGAGAGCCGCTCAGAAGAAAGCCACCCCAGTATTCCAGAGAACCGAGTGGTTCCGCTACAAGCGTCTATCGCGCAGTGGTTGGAGGAAACCCAAGGGAATGGATAACAAGCAGCGTCGAAATTACAAGTATCGTAGCTCATTGGTCAGGGTTGGCCATGGCAAGGTATCTCTGGCAAGAGGACTACACCCAAGCGGATTCCGCGAGGTCATGGTTCACAATCCAGATGATCTTGAGAAGATTGACCCAGAGACCGAGGCTGCAAGAGTTGGTCGAACTGTTGGTGGTCGAAAGCGCGAGCGAATTCACACAAGAGCCGATGAACTAGGCATTCGCATCCTAAACAGAAGGAGGGGATTGTGATGCAGATTACTAATCAGAAGAAGATGGCAGCACAGTTGCTCAAGTGTGGAGTCAACAGAGTTTGGGTTCACCCTGCATTTGTCGATCAGGTGGCGACTGCGGTACAAAAGGACGACATCCGAGAGTTCATCGAGGAAGGTTGGATCAAGGCTCGCCCAATCAAGGGTACCAGTCGTGTGCGCGCCCGACATATATCGGCTCAGAAGGCTAAGGGTCGAATGAAGGGTCAAGGAAAGCGTAAGGGTTCAGCCAACAGCCGAAACCCTCGCAAGCAGAGATGGATGAAGACCATCCGTTCCCAGAGGCGTACGCTCAGCGAGATGCGCGATGATGGTACCATCGAAGCCAGTCAATATCGATACTACTACCGCAAAGCGAAGGGTGGTTCTTACCGTTCCATCGCTCACATGCGCCAGCAAATGAACTCAGATGGCGTCCAACTCGGAGGTGAAGATTGATGGTTCAGGGTCGTAGGAAGAGGTTAGCATATCGTCGACGACGTAGTGGTGAGACCGATTATCATAGGCGTAGCAGATTGTTGAGGGCTCGCAAGCCTAGGGCTGTGGTCAGGGTGTCCAATACCCAGATTACTTGTCAATTGGTCAATTATGTCGCATCTGGAGATGAGGTTCTAGTCAATGTCAATGGCAACACTCTGGTCAAGAAGTACGCTTGGCCCGAGTCATCTTCGCGCAAATCCCTGCCAGCATCTTACCTTGTTGGTTATGCAATGGGTAAGGCTGCATCCGCAGCAGGACATGAAGAGGCTGTGCTCGATATCGGACTTGCTGCCTCAACTCCCGGCTCACGAATTTTTGCTGCCCTCAAGGGTATGGTCGATGCGGGAATGGATATTCCACATGGAGAATCTGCTCTACCAGATGAGGATCGTCTCAATGGCGCCCACATCTCAGAGGATGTTGCAGCGCAGGTTGAAGGAACTCGCAAGAAGATAGAGGGGGCGTTTGAATGAGCGATGAACAGGTAGATGCTGTTGAAGAGACGGTTGAGGAAGTCGAAGTTGTTCAGGCTCCAGAGCCCGAAGCCATGCCAATCGAGCCTATGGAGGCGCCAGTAGTGTTGCCAGAGAATCAGGCACCTGGTCTACATTTGGCTTACAACCCTCCTGAAGTCAGTGAGGATGCTCCAAGGAGGCGCCGAGGCGTTGGTCCAGATCCTTTCGAGGCTTTGCGAAAGTGGACTCCAAAGACTCGCCTAGGTAAAGCAGTTCTTTCCGGAGAGATAGTGACTATGGAGCAGGCAATCCGCAGTGGTATGCCAGTAAGAGAGGTCGAGGTCATCGATGCATTGTTGCCTAACCTTGAGGACGAGGTCATCACAGTCAACATGATTCAAAGAATGACAGACAGCGGACGTAGAGTTCGATTCAACGTTATGGCTTGTGTAGGAAATCGAGACGGCTACGTCGGCTTGGCAATCGCTAAGGGTAAGGAAGTGGCAAATACCATTCGCAAAGCAATTGATGCTGCCAAGTTGAACATAATCTCAGTACAGCGAGGTAATGGTTCATGGGAATCCAGCGCAGGTCCAGGAACCAGTATTCCATTCAAGGTGACAGGTCGTGCAGGTTCGACTAGAGTTACCCTGATGCCTGCTGCTGCAGGTAAGGGATTGGTTGTAGGGCAGACTGGAAAGAAGATTCTCGAGTTGGCAGGTATCAGCGATATTCTGAGCCGTTCCAAGGGTCAGACTCGCACCACAATTAACTACGCATTGGCTACATACAATGCACTTATCGAGATGAACAAGACCCGTGTCAGCGATGACCAGCGTCAGAGACTCTTCATGGTACAAGGGAGGATTCTAGAATGACTTGGTTGGTAATCAGAGTACGTTCAGACGTTGGTGTTGAGCGAAGTATCAAGGAGACGATGCATATGCTGAATCTGACTCGCGTCAACCACGCAGTCTTGATTCCAGAGAACGACCAGTACCGCGGAATGCTTCAGAAGGCCAAGGATTACATCACTTGGGGAGAAGTTTCTGAGGATACGATCAACACTCTATTGTCTGAGCGCGGAAGGATGTCTGGAGACAAGCCTGTGACCGATGAGGTCGTCGCTGATAACAGTGAATTCTCGAATATTGGAGCTTTGGCCAAGGCTATTGCCTCTGGTGATGCAACCGTCAAGAATGTCGAGGGTATGAAGCGGGTATTCCGCCTTCATCCACCCCGTGGCGCTAAGGGCTGGGGTGGCATCAAGCGTTCTTTCAGAGTTGGTGGAGCCTTGGGCCCACGAGGAGATGAAATCGAGGCATTGGCTGCCAGGATGATTTGAGGTGAATGACATGGTAAGTAGAACCAACAAATTCCGAGGACGTTGCCGTACTCACGGCCGTGGACACAAGGCTGGACGCGGAGCTGGAAAGCGCGGTGGACGTGGAAATGCAGGTATGAATAAGCACAGAGTAATGACTCGAATCAAGTATATGCCAAATCACTGGGGTATGCATGGTTTTAATCGAAATCCAAGCCTACGTAAGGTGAACGTCACTTGCAATGTTTGCGATCTTGAGAAAATGGAGCGCAAAGGAAATGATCTCAACTTGACCGAGATGGGCATCGATAAGTTGCTTGGAAGCGGTCAAATCAAGACTGCGCTCAATATTACCGTTGATGCTGCTAGCCCCAAAGCCATCGCTAAAGTAGAGGCTGCTGGCGGTAGTGTTTCTATCGATGATGAGTGGGAAGAAGAAGAGTGGGAAGAATCCGAAGATGCTGAGGACGTCGAGTGATTGCTTCTTTAGTATCAAATCAATGCCAAACTACTAGACAATGATTACAAGGCGCAGGGAGGGGAATGAATGGTAGTTAGACGACCAGTGACATGGGCGATTGGTCTTATTGCCATAAGTTACTACGCCATAATGTTGTATTGGCAACAGGATAACTTGATGGGTGACTCGGTAGATCAAGTCCTTAGAGACAGAGCGATTCTAGGGTTGGGACTTTCCATTCTCTACATCGGTTTCCTGATGTGGTGTTTCATGCGAGATCTCCCCGAAGGTCTTCAGGATGTTCCAATCATTGGAAAGTACGGTAAACTCCTAGTTTGGCTGACTTTTGTCGGTTTCAGTTCTTGGTATTCTTGGTTCGTCGACAAGGAAGCAGTAGGCTATCTCTTCGTAGGAGTACTACTGATGGGATTCGGCGTAGCAGCTGCCTTGACATGTTTATTCTATACTGGCTCCGAATCGAGCCGATTGTACGCTCTACGTCGTTTCGTAGACGTCTACCCTACCATAACTAAGCCTGATGGACACGTTCGTTTCATGCAGAAGTTGTGGACTACAACTTTCGTTCTGATTCTATACTTCGCTATGACCAACGTCATGATTTGGGGACTGTCCGGACAGGCTTTGGATATCTTCTCTGGATTCCGAGCAATCATGGCTGGTGCCAGCGGTACCATCATGCATCTTGGAATCGGTCCGATTGTTACCGGTTCAATCATCATGCAGTTATTCGCTGGTGCAAAGATCATCAAACTCGATTTGCAAGACTCCGATGACAAGGCACTCTACCAAGGAGTACAGAAATTGTTGGTTCTGGTAATGATTCCAGTTGAATCAATTCCGCAGACCTACGGTTTCCTCGATCCTGACCCAGGCCTGATCACGAGTCTTGGTTCGGGTTGGGCTAACATGATTATCGTAGGTCAACTATTCGCTGGTTCCTACCTAGTGTTCTTACTCGACGAATTGGTCAGCAAATGGGGTATAGGTTCGGGTATCTCTCTATTCATTGCAGCCGGTGTTGCTCAGTCAACATTCGTCGGTACTTTGTCGCCTCTACCGGTGACTAAGGGAATCGGCTACAGTATCGAGAACCCACCTTCAGGTGTCTTACCGATGATATTCTATATGTTCCGGACTGCGTCGAATTCTCAATTAGTCTCGCAGAACGGATTCGAGATGATTCTACTGACGCACGTCAATCCGATTGTAGCGTTAGCTTCGTCAATTATTGTGTTCCTAGTAGTGGCTTATGCTGAATCGAGTAAACTGGAGTTGCCATTGACGCATGGAAAGGTGCGTGGTCACAAGGGTAAGTATCCGATACGCTTGGTATACGCAAGCAACATTCCGGTTATTTTGATGGCCGCTCTATTGGCAAACATCAACATGTTCACCCTATTGTTCTGGAGTCATCCGACATTATCTACGGTTCCGATACTCGGTCGTGAGGGTTGGTGGTCCCAAGCCGAATTCTTTGGAACATATGAGCCGGGTCAAAGTACTCCCTCAGATGGTTTCGCTTGGTATTCTTCGATGGTTAATGGGGTAGGTGATTGGCTGCTGCCGTTATTAGATCAACGAGGCGATATCTATGGTCATTCATTGAGTCAGATTATGTTACACGTCGTAGTATATGTCGGAGTAATGACATTGGGTTCGATGGTATTCGCGAAGTTCTGGATTGAGACAACCAACATGGGTGCCAAGGATGTCGCTAAACAAATTGAGAGAACTGGTATGCAAATACCAGGATTCAGAAAGAATCCACTAGTTCTAGAGAAGATACTGCAACGGTATATTCCACCTGTGACGCTGTTCAGTGGTGCATTCGTAGGATTACTTGCCGCGGGTGCTGACCTCCTTGGTACCATAGGTAACGCTACAGGTACGGGTCTGTTACTTGCTGTAGGTATCATATTACGTACCTATGAACAGATCCAAAAAGAACAGGCGATGGAGATGCATCCGATGCTCAGACAGTTCTTCGGTGCTGAGTGATTTGCAATATTGGTAAGTTGCTGATATTTGCGAGCAGTGCCACGATTTCTAGGCGAAGCATGCGCGTCATGTTCATATAGGAAAGGTAGGTCCGATGGTTGCTTACGTCCTCTCAAAGGCGTTGCCGGCTGAGCTCTTAGGAGCGATGAAGACCGGCATCTATGACGACGTGATGCCGAAGCAATGCGGTTCCGAGAAACCGACTCCCTGCGGGGGTCGCACGCTCAGAGCTGAGGAAGGTGATCAGGTTACACAGAACATGTGTGTAAGATAGAGCAACTCTAAAAAGAGTGTTCCAACCAAAAATAACCAATAAGTGACAACTTGTGATGTCGTCTTAAGGATCAGTGCAGAAGGAGAAATCCTGCAAACAAATCTGGTTGATCCTGCCAGAGGCGACCGCTATTGGAGTTCGATTAAGCCATGCGAGTCGCGAGTCTTAGGGACTCGGCGTACCGCTCAGTAACACGTGGGTAACCTGCCCTATGCTGGGGAATAACC
>DAWL01000129.1 GCA_002505935.1 Euryarchaeota archaeon UBA226
CGAGGAATTCAACCATCATATCACAATCACTAGTAGTGATATTGACATGTTCGAGATACGGGCTCACTAACTCACCTCGGCCAGTTTTCTATGCAGATCGTCTTCCAATACCTCAAGGGCTGAATCTATGAATTCTGAAAGACCACCATATCTTTGCGCCTGCAAAGCCATGTCGAGTTTATCCATCGCCTTGAGGAATTTCGCCTCTGGAGTAGTGCCTTGTTCGTATTCATCCCACAATTCCTTCAATTCATCTCTGTGACACATAGGTTCCAACAATTCCTGCATGGCCTTATCCTCCATGCGGTGTTTTTCGGCGCTAGAAATACCATCATGTGGCGTGATATCACCTACTCTGACTTCTGCCAAATCGTGCAATGCTGCCATTTCGAGGATTCTGCCCCTATCGAGGTTTGGCGGACAAAGTACCATTGTCAACCAAGCAATACCCCAGGAATGGGCTGCAACACTCTCGGGCTTCTCAATACCTTTGGAAACCCATCCAGCACGAGGCAATTCCTTGAGGGTTAAACTCTCCAACAAGACGCGTTTCAATTCTTCCATGCTGCCACGATGCCTTTGTCAGGTATCAGCCCATCGCAGGCTCATGCAGGCATCTTGGTGGCAGGATGCAATCAAACATCTGCGCAATAATGACTCAATCATTGGCGAATTTATTAACAAATATAGAGGGGAAGTTCTCGAATCTCGAGAAAAATTAGTTGAGACATTGATGCGCTCAATAGTTGGCCAACAAATCTCTGTATTGGCTGCAGCGACAGTATGGAGAAGATTGAATGAACATTTGGGAGAAGTGAATTCTAAATCGGTATTGCAATCATCAACGGAAGACCTACGCAGTTGTGGATTATCCCAAAGAAAAGTAGAATATATCCAAGGAATTGCAAAAAGATCGGATGAATTACAGAAAGTAGACTGGCAAGTGATGGATGATGAGGAGGCCATCGAACTTCTGTGCACTCTGAAAGGAGTAGGGAGATGGACTGCCGAAATGGTTCTCATTTTCACACTGCTTAGGCCCGATATTCTACCGCTTGGTGATATTGGCCTGATTAGAGGCATGGAAAGACTGTACAATGAAGGAAACAAAATGTCCAAGCAAGAATTACTCAATACCGCAAAAGCATGGAGACCATATGCTTCGGCTGCAACGTGGTATATTTGGAGAAGCATGGACCCCGAACCAGTGCAGTATTGAGCAAACAAAGTGTTCAAAGAGTGTGCATATATTTCATGAACATGGTCGAGCACCTTCCGCCTATCAAAGGCCCTTCGGCTGCGGATAAAGTGAAGGATGCTACGCGCAGGATGATGGAAGCGACCAAGGCAAGACTTTCATCGCTGAAAGAATCTTTTTCCAAAGAAGAAGTGGAAGAACAAGAGGATGAACAAGGAAACATTCCAGTGGAGCACATCGAACCGGAATCTGCAGATGAAGATTCAGAAATTCTAGAGGTTGATGAAGTCTCTGAGGTTTCCGATGAAGTAGAGGAAAACACCGAATCTGAAATTCAAAACGAAGAGGAAACACCTGAAATCGAAGAATCTGATTCTAGCGAGGAAATCGATGAATTGGAGAATGAAGAACCAGAAGACCCAAAACTTGCTGAATTCAGAATTCTGCTAAGCGATGCCGTAGATGTCATGCAGTATCAAAATGAGAGGATCAAAGAATTGCAATCAAGTATAGAAGAATTGGAAAAACCGAGTGAGGAGAATGATAGTGGAAAACTTGTCCGACCTAATTCTCTTGGCAAGGATTTGAACATGACATTGAATGAAGGAATGACCCTGATTGGAATCTCTTTACTTTGGCTGGTTGCATTGATTGGTGCGGACAAATATGTCACAAATAATGGTTGGATGATTGGAGGAGTGTGGCCTGCAGATCTATTTTCTTGGGGAGCAGGAGCCGGACTGTGGTCCTTCCACATCTTGCATAGGTTAAATCGGGCACGAACCTTGTTGTCAATGCCATTAGGAATGAGAATCCAAACTTCAATCGGTGTTGCATTAGCTGCTGGGACTGCATTGATGTTGACTACTGAAGAGTTCAGCACAGTTACCAATATCTGGGCATACGGCTCAATAATTGCATTGATTGTACTATTTATTTCAGGATTTGGTGGCGCTTTCTCTCGAGCCTATTCCAGAAAATTCGGAAAAGGTGATGATTCAACATCCTGAATCATTAACGGAGAATCGCATCCGGATCCTTTGCTAGATCCTTGGTGATATTCTTCTGATGCGATTCTATTGTACCTCCTCCAATCTCCAGAAGTTTTGCATCGCGCCACAATCTTTCGACAACATATTCGCCGACGTACCCATATCCACCCATCACTTGCATTGCCCTATCTGCAATATTCTTGGCAGCGGTAGTTGCGAACAACTTGATTCCATCGCTATCGAGTCGATGTCCGCTCTCTCCAAGTGTCATTCGCCTAGCGGTATCATATAGATAGGCGCGCATGGCCCTATATTCAGCCCAAGATTCACCGATATGTCTCTGAATCTGTCCGAAATCCCGAATCACCTTGCCGAAAGCCTGCCGCTCATCAGCATAGCGATTCATTGCTTGCAAAGAACGCCTTGAGATTCCTACAGCCATGGCAGCCAGTGTCAAACGCTCAAGTTCGAGATTTCGCATCATGTGAGAAAGAGCGCTGCCTTGTTCACCAACCATGTTTGCAGCAGGAACAATGCAATCATCGAAGACTAATTCAGCGGTATTAGACGCTCTCATTCCGGTCTTATCCATTATCTTTTGACCAACCGAATAACCGGGGAATCCAGCTTCTACAAGGAAAGTGGATATCTGTGTTCTTCCACGTTCGTCAACACCTGTCTTTGCATAGACCCAAACAATATCTGCAGGGGTTCCATCCTCATCGATGCAACCGTTAGTAATCCACATTTTTCTGCCATTTAGAACCCAATCACCGGCGTCATTACGCACAGCAGTGCTAGACAGCCCAAGGACATCGGTGCCAACATCTGGCTCTGACATCGCCATGCAACCAATCTTCTCTCCATTGCATACTTCGGGTAAGAATCTCGCCTTCTGTTCTTCACTACCATTGACTGAAAGATTGTTGACAAAGAGCATGCTATGGGCAAGGTAAGCCAAAGCAAAACCTGGGTCGCTGGCTGATAATTCCTCGTGCACAATAACCGCTGCTGTCGCATCCATCCCTGCGCCGCCATGTTGTTCATCAGCGGTTAGGCCAAGAAGGCCTAATTCTCCAAGGCTCCTGAACAATTCGAGATTGAATTTCTCATCCCGATCATATTCCAAAGCCTGAGGTTCAACATGCTCCTCAACAAAGTTCCGGACCATCTCGCGAATCATTAGATGTTCATCGCTCGGATTATACATATCAGTAGCCATGAAACCCCTCCGGACGTCCCGCCCACCCTAGTGGGCATCAAGAATGTTCGTTTCTGCTGTAGACTCACGTCATTCGCACTCTACGTGTTCTAAGTGGTCTTGAATCACCCACTCTGACGTTGGAATCATGCTTAGCAGCCCTGTTTGATAGTCCTGCCACAGTCTTGTCTGATTTGATAACTCGACGAATGCGTGGCTTTTGCTTACGTGCTAATTCTGTATGTCTGACTGAAGCATCAAAGGCAATCATCTCCTTTGGTGGCGCGGCTTCTACCGGCTTCTCAATCTCGGAGATGACCGCTGCAGCAGCACTACTGTGATCCGCCTTCTCTCTTGCAGGGTTCAATCTCCTCTGCTGTTCTGCTCGCGCTATAGTTCCCTGTTTTTCGAGTTCTTTCTCCATCATGTCCATCAACATACATTTCATGGAGAATTCCTGCTTTCGCTGAGGTGAGTGCATCCCAATCGATATTCAGGGACACTGACGGTGGTATAATGATTCCCTGAGGACTTATGCTTTAGAGGGCGATTTCTAGAGTTCTAAATCAGAGCCATTTGCCCTCATCTTCTTTAGAAGAATCCATATCAGCAACCATGGTTAAGATTCTCGTCATCGCTGCATCTGACGGTAAGAACAAGGAATTGGCCGAACTTTGGTGCAGTGTAGGATCGGAAAAAGGACACACGATGTCCATGGTAGACCTCTGTGCTGCCAACCTACCTCTATACACACCTGCACTTGACAAAGAAGGACGACCTGAAGGAGTGTCAGAATTAGAGGCCATATTTGAGCAAGCTGATGCCTGGATAATTTGCGCTCCAGAATACAACGGCGCAATGCCTCCTACTCTGAACAATTCAATCGCATGGCTATCTACTCACGGGGATGATTTTCGAGGTCTCTTCAATGGCAGAGCAGTCGCTCTTTCAACCCACAGCGGAGGTGGAGGGAATAGTGTGATCTCGGTGATGCGCATGCAGTTCTCTTACCTTGGGTGCAACGTTGTTGGCCGGACCCTAATTTCAAACAAGAATAAGGAAGCAAATCCTGAATCTATGGCATTCATTCTTGAACAACTGGACAAGATGTCCTGATTATTCCACCCAAAGGTAGGAACGGGCGCCTTCCAAATTTCCCTTTTCTCCAGAAACTTCCACCAGAGCAAATTCTCCCTTTGGAGCAATGACTGATGAAGAACGGGTTTCCTTATGCAACTCCTCATAGGTAATTTGGTCGATAGCTACTCGTCCGGCCAAACGCTCAAACAAACGCCAACGACTGACTACTTCTCTCCATCCAGGAGCAACTACACCCTCGAACACCTTGGCCTTGGCACCACTACCGTAGCCACAAAGTCCGAAGAATTCCCCTCCCTCAAACGAGTTCTCCTCGTAATCGGATTCGAAGGTTGACATCATGGCTAGGAAAATCGAACCTGTGTATTGATTACCGATCAAACTGGATGCACGCTGACCCTTTTCGATTCTTTGAGAATGGAACAATTGGTATTCCTCAGTCTTGGAGATGGCGCGTCGATAAGCATCTGCTGATTTCTGAAACTCAACCTCTCCCTCAGGAGTATCCTCAAAGTCTTCTAAATGAGGAACGGGGCCCAATGACTTCTCAATTTTCTTCCACTCTTCCGAGAATTTTCGGTCATGTCTGAATACGTCAGGAAACATGCGCTTTGCTTGGAAGGCATATGGTAGATGCATGATAATTCGAGCCCATTGTTCTGTCAATACCGGGTCGTGCTCTAGCACATATCGGCCATCTTCGACCGCTTTCTTTGAGAAATCCCTGAATGCCTCTTTGACAGCAACTTGATAGCACTGATTGCTGAATTGACCATCGAATACAGGCTCATCTCGATGTACCTGCACTTTGTTTTCTCCATGTGCAAATATACCCATCCTTCGAACAGTCGAACTTGGGAGATGCTTGACCATACGCTCTGCTAACCCCTCCTTGATTTTGGCGCCTGCTTCTTTGGCAAGAGTCAAGACGTGGCTGATTACGGATGAGATTGATACCTCACGTCGAGGCTTGAAGAAATCATGCACTGGAGTTGTTGAAACTCCCCAGCGATCGGGAATGGCCAGCAAACGTGGGTTGTGTCTAATCAGTAGTGCTCCTCCTCCAGCACCCTGAGTATATTCGCCACTGGATTCAAGGTCGTACTTGGCGTTATCACTGAATACCACTATTCCGATACGATCCTTCTCGGGACCTCCTCTAGCAACCCAATCGAGAGTATTGTG
>DAWL01000004.1:0-905 GCA_002505935.1 Euryarchaeota archaeon UBA226
CACAATTCTACACCGAGAGTAACCGGTGGTACTGCAATGGTCAAGCAGAGTCTTGGATTGCCGAGCTCAAACTACCGTCTACGTCCAGATACCAGACTTCACGTATTGCATTATCCGCAGCGAAGTATTGTAGGAACCGATGCCATGGAAGCAACACAATTCCTGCAGAGACCCGGTGGTCAGAACTACGTTGTAGCAGTCATGTCACTACATGGTTACAACATGCAAGACGCAGTCATCATGAACCGAGCAAGTGTTGAGAGAGCATTGGGTCGTTCGACATTCATACGAACTTACAATGCTGAGCGACGTCGATATCCAGGAGGTCAGGTAGAAGAGATTGAGATTCCAGGTTCAGGTCTAGAAGAGGTCAAGGGCCTCAAGCCTGTTGAGGCATATGCACACTTGGAAGATGATGGTCTACCGACTCCTGAAGTAGAACTTGAGGGCGGAGAGGTTCTGGTTGGAAAGACCAGCCCACCAAGGTTCCTTGAGGAGACCGGAGCAGGAGCATTCCTGCAAGCGCAAGAACGCCGAGAGTCCTCAATGTTGGTCCGCAATGGAGAGAAGGGATGGGTCGACAATGTCTACGTCACCGAATCCTTGGACAGTGGCCGATTGTGCCGAATCACCCTAAGGAGCCACAAGGTTCCTGAGGTAGGAGACAAATTCGCCTCCCGACACGGACAGAAGGGTGTCATCGGAAGATTGGTTGATCCTGAGGATTTGCCTTTCACTAGGGATGGAGTGGTTCCAGATCTGATTATCAACCCTCACGCTATTCCAAGCAGAATGACTGTTGCCCACGTCTTGGAGATGATCGGTGGAAAGGTTGGTTCTCTAGAAGGACGCTACATCAACGGAACTGCATTCCGTGGAGAGAAGGAAGAGAGCCTGAGAGAAGG
>DAWL01000004.1:1004-21865 GCA_002505935.1 Euryarchaeota archaeon UBA226
TCACGGACAGAAAGGTGTCATCGGTCGTCTAGTAGATGCTGAAGACATGCCTTTCACACGTGACGGTGTCGTACCAGACCTAATCATTAACCCACACGCAATTCCATCAAGAATGACTGTTGCACACGTTCTAGAAATGATTGGTGGAAAGGTTGGTTCTCTAGAAGGACGCTACATCAACGGAACTGCATTCCGTGGAGAGAAGGAAGAGAGCCTGAGAGAAGGACTTGTCCGCCATGGATACGCTCACACAGGTCGAGAAACAATGTACAATGGTGAGACCGGAGAAGCGTATCCTGCAGATATCTTCCTAGGGGTAATTTACTATCAGAAACTACACCACATGGTTTCTGGAAAGATTCACGCACGTTCCAGAGGAAGAGTGCAGATTTTGACTCGTCAGCCAACAGAAGGAAGGGCGCGTCAAGGTGGATTGAGATTTGGAGAGATGGAAAGAGATTGTCTAATCGCTCATGGAGTTTCGATGGTCATCAAAGACAGATTGTTGGACCAGTCTGACGGAGAGAAGTTGCTGGTCTGTTCTGAATCTGGGCATATCGCCTGGTATGATTGGCGTAAACGAACCTACGTTAGTCCGGTTCTTGGACCGGGGGCTGAGGTTCATGAGGTGCAGACCTCGTATGCATTCAAGCTACTTCTGGATGAGATGAAATCACTTGGAGTAGCCATGAGACTTGAACTGGAGGACCAGAGATGAGCCGAAATCAGACCACTTTGATACCAAAGCGAATCTCCAGTATTCGCTTTAATTTGATGGACCCTAACGAGATTCGAAAGATGTCTGCTGTTGAAGTAAAGACTGCAGACACCTACAAGGATGATGGACATGCTTACCGTCAAGGATTGATGGATCCAAAGATGGGAGTTATCGAACCAGGAATCCGTTGTGATACATGCGGGAACAAGTACGATGAGTGCCCAAGCCACTTCGGACACATTCAGTTGGAGTTACCAGTTGTGCACATCGGTTTCGTTGGATTGATTAAGACTGCTCTCAAGTCTACATGTAATTCATGCAACCGTATCCTCTTGCAGGAAGCTGCGGGGACACACCCAAGCGACGAAGAGAAGTCTGAGCAGGATTACTATAGAAGCCGTATTATCGATACAATTCAGAAGCACGGTTTGGGTTCAACAGAATTCTCCAAACTGATTAAGGATGTAGAAAAGGTATGTTCCAGTACCAAGCGTAAGGTCTGCATGCACTGTCAGGAAACTCAGGGCAAGATCATTCTTGACAAGCCTACCACATTCAAGGAGAAGATGGATGCAGGAACCGGTGGCGCAAAAGCCAGCGAGAAGAAGTTGAATGCTCGAGATATTCGCGAGTGGTTGAGCGAAATTCCAGAAGAGGATCTAATTTTCATTGGAATGGACAAGATTAATCGCCCTGAATGGACGATTATGAGGGTACTACCAGTGCCACCAATTACTGTCCGACCTTCGATTACTCTAGATAGCGGAGACCGCTCAGAAGATGATTTGACGCACAAGTTGGTCGATGTATTGAGAATCAACCAACGTCTTCAAGAGAATCGAGACGCTGGTGCTCCACAACTGATTGTTGAGGACTTGTGGGAACTATTGCAATACCACATAACCACTTACTTCGATAACCAAACTAGTGGTATCCCACCAGCAAGACACCGTTCAGGACGACCTCTCAAGACTTTGACTCAGCGTCTAAAGGGTAAGGAAGGAAGGTTCCGAAGCAACCTTTCAGGAAAGCGTGTCAACTTCTGTGCCCGTTCAGTAATTTCACCTGACCCGTTCTTGGGTATCAATGAGGTTGGAGTACCAGTTCAAGTCGCAAAGGAGTTGACCGTTCCAATTCGTGTGACTACAAGGAACCGAGAACAGATGCGACAGATGATTCTACGCGGTCCAAACGTACACCCAGGTGTCAACTATGTGATTCGTGGGGATGGGCGTCGCGTACGCATCAATGACCGCTCAAAACTGATTAATGCCGGTTTCAGATGCCACAACCCAGATTGTCAATCTGAGACAACCCTCAGGTTCGATCTCGATAGTGTGATGCCTGCTCCTAATTTCTTGCCTGGTCTAGTGATTCGAAAGATGACTCGCAGAACAGATGACCCAGTTGTTGGCGGAGCACCTCAGATGGAGGAGTACTATGAAGTGGATGAGCAAGCAACCCTTGCCAATCTAAGAGGCGAGGACCTCAATCATAAGCCACTAGCAGAAGATGACCCGCGCGCAGTCCTGCATCACAGGTGGAAGTGGGAGTTGGCCAATCCTGATGAGCCATACCCAGAACACTTGGAAGTTTCATGCCCACACTGTGGTTCTCCTGAGATCAATGGATACAGGACCAGAGTTGAGGACCGATTGGCTACCATGGACCTTGAAGGAACACCCAAGCCAGGAATGATTGTCGAGCGACATTTGATCGATGGAGATGTATCCATCTTTAATCGTCAGCCATCTCTACACAGAATGTCGATGATGGTTCACGAAATCAGAGTTATGCCTGGCAAGACTTTCCGCTTTAACCTAGCAGTATGTACGCCATACAACGCTGATTTCGATGGAGACGAGATGAACTTGCACGTCATTCAAGGAGAAGAGGCGCGCGCAGAGGCAAAGATTCTGATGCGTGTTCAAGAGCATATCTTGACTCCAAGATACGGAGGTGCTGTAATTGGTGGAATTCACGACCACATCTCTGGAGCATACCTGCTTACTCGCCCAGGAACCAAGGTTGAGAAGACAGTCGCTCTAGATATTCTTGGTCAGATTGGTTACACAGGAAGTCTACCTAAAGAGATTGAATTGGATGATGGAAGAACCGGATTCAACGGGCATGATTTGATGGGCCTGATTATTCCTGAGAACATACAACTCCGTTTCCGAAGTCGTACTAACGAAGATGTCATCATCAACTCAAGCAGTGTTGCTGGTACTCTGGATAAGAGAGCGGTTGGAGCTGAGGACGGAAGGTTACTCGATGCAGTAGTACAGACCAATGGGCCTTCTGAAGGTGCTAAGTTCCTTGATGACATGACGCGCTTGACCATCGGTGCTTGTTCTTCTCTAGGATTCACAACTGGAATCGATGATGAGGATCTACCACCAGAGGCGTTGAGAAGAATCGAGGAAATCAATTCTGAGGCACGCCAGAAGGTAGATGATGAACTCAAGGCATTTGGAAAGGATGGCCGCGGTTATGAAACACGACCTGGACGAACACCATTGGAGACCATGGAGGAGAACATCATGGTTATTCTAGACCAAGGGAAAGCCCAGACTGGAGATATCGCAAAGACGCACCTGACCGAAGGTAGCCTAGACAATGCTGCGGTGAACATGGCAGTATCTGGAGCAAGAGGGTCGATGGATAACCTAACCATGATGGCAGGTTCTATCGGTCAAGCAAAGGTGCGTGGTGCTAGACTTGAGCGTGGCTACAAGGACAGAGTACTTCCTCACTTCCCTAGAGGATTGAAGGGCGCTAGAGAAAAGGGATTCATCTCTTCCTCATTCAAGCGTGGTCTTGAACCGACTGAGTTCTTTATGCTCTCAGTCTCTGGAAGAGAGTCTCTGGTAGATACTGCAGTAAGAACCAGTAAGTCAGGATATATGCAGCGTAGATTGATTAACGCCATGGATGACCTCAAGGTCTTCAAAGATGAGAAACTATCAGTTCGAAACACTGCCGATCGTATCATCCAATTCGAGTATGGGGAGGACGGCATCGACCCAGCCAGAAGTGTACACGGTTCACCTGTGAATACAGATGTCATCGTCGACAAGGTGTTGGGTACAACCAGCAAGGATGTATCCTTGGAAGGAGGTGATGAGTGATGGTAGTAAAGAGTGCAACCAAGAAGAAGCTCATGGACATGCAGATTCCAGAAGAATATGCACACTTGTTGGCAGATGACCGCAAGTGGGATGATGTCAAGATACTAACAGCGCAAGAGATTGCCGCCATATGTAAGACAGATTCTGATACGGGAACTAAACTGCACACTATAATCATCAGCGCAACAGGTAGCCGCAGTGATTCATCAGATTCGCAGGGTGGAACCACGGTTGTAAGACGCCGCGCTGCTCCACGTCGTCGTAGAGCCAAGGTAGTTCAGGAACTCGAGGAATATGATGAGGAGAAGAAACACGAATCCTACGTAGATGAGATCGTTGAAGACCCTATTCACAAGGCTTTGGTAAAGGCTGACGAGGAGATAGGCGATTCTCCTTTGTCCCCACGTGTACTCGCTGACCTTACTAACTCAGTAAAGGCTCGAGGGCGCAAGAAGTTGACTGCAAAGCAAGCTACAGAGATGATTTCTCAGTCTAGAGCTGCATTTTTGCAAGCCCGCGTGGATCCATTTGAGGCTGCTGGAATTACAACAGCACAATCCATTGGAGAACCCGGAACACAGATGACCATGCGTACTTTCCACTATGCGGGTGTTGCAACAGTAAACGTAACTCAGGGTCTACCAAGAGTCATTGAAATTGTCGATGCTCGTAAGGTTCCAGATACCCCTACAATGACAATTCGTTTGATAGATGATAAGAAGGACGATGCGGAAGAATGCCGCAAGTTGGCCGCTGGAATAGAGGTGACCTTGACCAAGAATATCGCAGATATCGAGACCGATGTTGCTCAGCGTAAGTTGGTTCTGAATCTGAAGGTTGGCAACCTCAAGCAGAAGAAGATGACCGGTGAAGAGGTTAGAGACAAACTTTCACGTGCTCTTCGCCTACACATTCTTGCGGACAAAGAGAAGAATCCTAGAGTTCTGACGATTATCCCTGGAGTGCAAAGAGAAGAAGATATCGCTGAACTGAATGAGAACCCTCCATCTTACACAGAGTTGTTGCAACTTGAGGACAAGGTCAAGGATCTTCGTCTGAAGGGAATTCCAGGAATTGAAAGAGCGAATGTCCAGAAGGATGACAAGACTGGCGAACACTACCTTTCCACCATAGGAAGTAATCTCGCTAGAGTCAGCGACTTGGAAGCCATTGACCGTTCTCGTACCTACACCAACAATATCATCGAGATTTATGATTACTTGGGAATTGAAGCCGCTCGTCAGGCAATTATCAACGAACTAAAGGCAACTCTAGAGGGTGCGCGACTAGAAGTCGACGTAAGACACCTGTTGATGGTTGCCGATGTAATGACCAGCGAAGGTGCAGTTCGTGCTATCGGTAGGCACGGAGTGAGCGGGAATAAGCACAGTATTCTCGCTCGTGCTGCTTTCGAGGTTACTGTCAATCACCTGCTCAAGGCAGGTATCATTGGAGAGAGGGACCGCTTGACCGGTGTGGCAGAGAATGTTATCGTTGGTCAACCGATTTCGCTTGGAACTGGTAGTGTTGAATTGTATTACATACCGGAGGATGCTTGAATTCCAACCTTCTGAGAAGCAATAGTGGAGTATGGGGGAAAATAAAATGGAACTACAAAGAGAATTGAAGGCCGCAATCAGCAGTGGAGAATTGCTGTTTGGACAGAATCAGACGATGGATGCATGTGACCGCGGGCAGGCGAAACTGGTTATTCTGTCCGCTAATTGCCCACAGCATTGGATAGATGATTTGCACGCCCGCCATCCAGATGTTGCCAAGCATCGCGTTGCCGTAGTGAATCGAGAGTTAGGTGTAGCTTGTGCCAAGCCATTCAGTATCAGTGTTATCTGTGTCATCGAGGCAGGAAGCAGCGATCTACTAACTCTGCGCAACAACATCGAGTAAGCAGTTCTTTGATGGACCCCTTTGAACAGGGCCCCTGCATGCAAACCGATGTCTCGGACCTGTTGTACAGGTGTGGGCTTCGTTGGGATGATTCAGTTTCTTCACCAAATGTACCCCAAGGACCGGTTAAGTGGCTTGGAAGGGCTTCGGAAAGCAGCGAAGTTTCTCGACCATTTTGGCCATTCCTCGGTTTTGATATCTGGGTTGCTGAGCGGGATTGGCCAGCAGTAACCTCTTCCGACTTACAGAGATGGCTGGTGGATGCTACTGAAGGGGAACACTTGATCATCTTGCATGGCAATGATGAGATACCAAATGCTGGTCTACCGGAATCGGTCATTCTCTATGACCGAAAGCGCTTCGCTGAGATAATTGGTAGGCATGTTCTGGAGGTTGGCGATATTGCCATCAAGAAGATAGAGCAGGAATTTTTCGCTGATTCCAAACCTCCTGAATCCTCACATTGGAGTGGTGAGATTGGATTGAACCCATCGTTTCGACCTGATGAGATTCTTGAGCGCCTAGGATTCACCGGACTAGGTCTCAGACCATTACACCTTCAAGCCAGATTATGGAGAGTTTCAGGAATACTTGAGGGGCCAGATGGAGAACAGGAGATGCATGATTGGTTAATTCTTGAAGACCCTTGGAGTGAACAGTTGAAATTGTTGCAGGATCATGATGTCGTTGAGAATCCCCCTGATTTAGAGAAACAGGAAAGCGAACAATTATCTTCTATAGAAATGATGCGTATCAGGCTACAAGGCTTTCTGAGCCAACGCAGGGCAAGTGGATTAGATCAAGGTTCTGGAACCGTTTTGAAGAGTTGGAAGGCAGCAATTCAATCTTCAGAAATGTCCTCTCAGGAGATACTTATTCCTGCTTGGAAGGGTTCTCTTCCAGGTTATGGAGAGGCTTTGCTACACGGCCTTGATGGTACTGTGTTGACAATTTAGGCCCCCCCCTTCGGGGGGGAGGATTCATCAGGGAGTAGATTCAGGCAAATTCATGTCGAGCCTTCGTCATGCACCTAGAGAGACTGGCCGAGCCATCATTTCCTCGGTCATCATGTTGTTCATGTTAAGCAGTTTGTTGCCAATGATTTCTTCTCCTGCTGTCGAAGAGGAGGTCTCGGAATTTGATGTATTGCAGGCTTTTGATGCCTCAGCCAGAAGTAGTGGTTGGGTTGAGATGTCTGGTGGTTCAGCAAATGGAAACATCAGGTCTGTAGAAGTGGTTGCTTCAACTGGAGACGTCATCGCAGCAGGTCTGATGGATGGAGGTTCAGCGACGATTTCATGGGGTGGCGTTTCAGCCACTTCAGGAGAAACAGTAACTCCTTGGATTGCTAAGTCAGATAGTGCTGGTAATGTAGCTTGGGTCAAGGTTGCAACAGTTTCGGGAGCAACTTCTCCGGCTATCAATCTTGGAGATATTGCAGTTTCCAACAATGGAGATGTGTTCGTCACAGGTTCGTTCAGAGAGACTGCTATTTTCGGTTCGCATACGCTAACCTCTCAAGGATTGTATGATTGTTTCATTGCTAAAATATCCAGTTCAGGACAATGGCAATGGGCTAATTCATTGAAAGGAAATGCTGATGCCCAAACAGGTGCGACTACAACTCTAGATGTGGTTTGGGGAACTGGACTGACTGTGGACCCGTCTGGTAATGCGGTAGTTGGTGGATTCTATCTTGGAAATACTCAGGTTGGATCCAATGCGGGAACTTCAATCAGTGATTCGGATATCTTCGTTGCCAAGTTCAATTCAGCAGGAAGTTCTACAACTTGGATTGCAGATGCAACAGGTCCGGAGCACAACGAAGTTCAAGCAATGGCATCTGACAATTCAGGAAATATCTGGCTATCTACATCATTTGAGTCTTCGATGATGTTTGGTTCATATTCAGTCACTGCAAATGGCGGAGGTCATCCAGTCATCGCCAAGTTGAACGGCCAAGGAAATTGGCAAGATGCGCAACATGGCACTACTACCTCTGACACATTCGCTGGCTCATTGGATGTCGACTCATCCGGTGATCCTGTTCTTGGTGGAATCTACAGCGGCTCCCTCACTTTCGGTAGTCAAACCGTCAATGCTCTGGGACAAGACGATGGTTTCGTTGCCAAGTATTCCTCGGGTTCTTGGGCATGGGTTACCTCTGTGGGCACCACAACCTACGATTTCGTTTCCGATATCGCCATAGACCCGACTAGTGGCAACGCAGTAGTCGCAATGTCAAGCGCTGGTTCGATGACTCTTGCCGGCACCTCTTTCTCTTCTCAAGGAGAAAATGACAGTATCGTTGCCTCTATCAATCCAAATGGGGCTTGGGAGAGAATGCTCAGTGCTCATGGAAGTCAGGACAACTGGTTGGGCGGTGTTGCGGTTGACCATCATGGAAATGTTGCACTTGGTGGAACTACTAGTGGCACTATTGATTTCAGTTCAACTAACTCGGGAACTGCATCCCCAGCCAATTCTTTTGGTC
This sequence comes from Euryarchaeota archaeon UBA226, assembly GCA_002505935.1. Classification (GTDB taxonomy): domain Archaea; phylum Thermoplasmatota; class Poseidoniia; order Poseidoniales; family Poseidoniaceae; genus UBA226. The sequence continues at coordinate 9,253 of DAWL01000004.1, forward strand.
CATTCATGTGGGTAATTACTGGCTTTGGAAGTACTGATACTGATGGTGACGGGGTCTTCGATGAGAATGATAACTGTCCAGATGACCATAATAGTGGGCAGGAAGACCACGATTCAGATCAGCAAGGAGATGCCTGTGACATTGATGATGACAATGATGGCATCCTCGATAATAATGGTGAAAGATCAGATGCTTGCCCCCTAGGTGAGTTGGGATGGACTTCAACTAGTATTCAGTCAGATCCAGAGAATAGTACTGATTGGGATCTCGATGGATGTAAGGATGATACATCTGAAGATATGGATATCGATAATGACCAGCGAGAGAATGCTAATGACAATTGCATGAGAACCGACTGGAACCGTGGCCTGAGTCCTATCCCAACTTGGGTATCTGAACCTAGCAGCGATCAGGATCTTGATGGCTGCAGAGATGCCGATGAGGATACTGATGATGACAATGATGGAATCGAGGACGGGAACGACAACTGTCCTGATGAGACTGGAACTTCAAGCAAGGGAACCATGATCGGTTGTCCAGACAGTGATGGCGATGGTTGGGCAGATAGCCTCGATGACTGTCCTGACACAGCGGGAACTTCAGAGAATGGAAGTCTGGTTGGTTGTGTTGACAGCGACGGCGATGGTTGGGCGGATAGTATCGATGCCTTACCTGAGGAGCCAACACAGTGGCTTGATTCAGATGAAGATGGATATGGAGACAATATCAATGGCCACAAGGCGGATGATTGTCCGCAGGTCTCAGGCGGATCATTTGAGGATAGACAGGGATGCAAGGATAGCGATAATGACGGTTGGTCAGATGCAGATTTCTCATGGTCCATCGACTTTGGAGCAGATGCATTACCAAGCGACCCCACTCAGTGGACCGATTTTGATGGTGATGGTTTTGGAGATAATTATGGAAATCACTCTTGGAGTAGCACACGTGCAGATGGATGGCCAGGGGAATATGTTCTCTTGGCATTGAATCAAGATGCTTGCCCTCTACAGTATGGTGCTTCAAACAAGGGAGAAATCTACGGTTGTGCAGACCGAGATGCAGATGGCTGGGCAGATTTCATTGACGCATTCCCAGATGATGCCTCTGAGCATCTAGATAGTGATAAGGATGGATTTGCTGATGGTAAAGATGACTGCCCAAGCACAAATGGTGCTTCAACTGTCGATAGGAAAGGATGTGCAGACCTAGATGGGGATGGATTCTCCGATCCTGATGCACTTTGGACTATAGGAAATGGCGCTGATGCTTTCAGAGAAGAGCCCACTCAATGGAGTGATTCTGATGGAGATGGCTATGGAGATAATTCTGAAGGAATTCAACCCGATGCTTGCCCTAACACCTTTGGGACTTCGTCAAAAGAAGGCAACCTTGGCTGCCCGCCTTCAAGCAATGATGATTCCAAGAACGGACAATCGCTGAATGAGGATGCTAGTAGTGGATTGGCAGGACTTGGCGATGGAGATCCGGTGACTTGGGGATTGTTGGTTGGAGGAATTGTTGCAGTCATAATCCTCGTCGTATTATTGGTTAGAGGTGGAGAAGAAGATGAATATGAGGATGAAGATACGCTCTATCATCAGCAATATGCAGCAGCCATGACTCAACAGGATACACAGCAGCAATATGCTCAGCAGCAATATGCCCAGCAATATCAACAACAGTATCAGCAACCTGCAGCAGTTCAAGCAACAGGAGTGCCTGATCCTTCGATAGTCGGTCAGATGAGAACTGATGGCAATGAGTGGATAGAGTATCCAAATGCTTCGGGAATCTGGTATTCAAGAGATCCAGCAACTCGTTCGTGGGTTCGCAGAATCTAATCCAAGGGGTGGCCTATCCCCTCTTCTCCAAGTGTCCATTTTAGGCACTTGACGACACCTTCCAAGGCCTTTGCGTTGCGCGCCGCCTCCATCATTCCTTCTTTGTCCCCATCTTCTCGACACTGTTCGAACCAATCTTTCCACTTTTTCTTTCGCGCGATGGCTGCTTCGAGCATCTCTTCGATCTCTTCCCAAGTCCTATCGTAGTGGCGAACGGGTTTGTCGCTCATGATATCACGGTTATGTGCAGATTCTTTACATTCTTGAGTTTGATGCCGAATTGTTACTGATTTGCATTATCTGGTAAGCGTCTATTTGTCCACCGACTATTGGTTGGGACGACCATGTCATCACCAATAATACAGCTATCAAGTACAGAACCGGCCTCAACTATACTGTTTCTACCGATGATGCAGTTTCTGAGAGTAACTTCTCCCCTAACTACTGCTTTAGACATCAACAATGAACCACTAACAACAGAATTCTCTGCGACCATACAGCCGTCCAGCAATACAGATTTTTCACAGACACCTTCAACCTTGGAGTTCGGACTAAGGTATCCCTCATTAGAACCTTCAGGAATCTGACTCCACAATTGATCTCTACCCCTTAGAACAATCTCTTGTGCAGCCAATAGATCAGATGGTCTACCAATGTCAAACCACAAGCCTGAGATGGTGATTCCACGTAGTGGCATTCCTAGTTCAAGCATCTGAGGGAATACTTGTTTGCTCCAATCAAACTTCTCACCCTTTGGAATCAATTCGAGTACCTCAGGTTCTAAGATATACAATCCTGCATTGATGACATTGCTGAAGGCCTCTTCAGGTTTCGGCTTTTCTTGGAATTTAGCAATCCAACCGGTCTCCAAATCAGAGTCTATTTCCCCATTCTTCTCATTGGATAGTCCGACTACTCCATATTCGCTTGGGTCATCTACTTGCCACAGAGCCATGCTAGCCATTGCACCACTATTCTTGTGCTCCTCTAGCAATGCTGCAATATCGAATGATGCGAGGGTATCTCCTGAACCAACGACGAATGTTTCCTTCAATTCATCCTCAAGTAACTTCACTGAACCTGCGGTTCCCATTGCAGTCTTTTCCTCGTTAACCCAAGCAGCAAGTTGGTTATGATTCCATGATTCGACAAGTTGGGCTAGAGATTCCCCTCTGTATCCAGTGGTTACTATGACTTCGCTGATTCCTGCTGCAACCATGGCGTCCTTGACAAATTCGATTACTGGGATGCCCAATACCTCAATCATTGGTTTAGGACGGTTCAGAGTCAATGGGCGCAATCTAGTGCCCATGCCGCCCGCCATGATGACGCCTTTCAGAAGACCACCTCTACTTCTTTCTCCAAGGAGTGACTCTCTTGCGTTTCTGTTTTGGCTTTCTCTTGGATCTCTGGGCTTCTTCAGGCCCATCAGATTCCATTGTGCCGCCCATTGATAGGTTGCCTTGTTCCAATAATGACTTGACCAGTTCATCAGCGACCTCATCGCTCTCTGCAGCTGTTTGCATTTCGGCTACAACCGAAGCATTGTGGTCATCGATCCAAGATTTCCGCTCATCGCGTTCAGCCTTGATCAATCCCTTCACCTCGGTTACCTGCTTCATCAACTCCACCGTCTTGGCGTGAATTTCATTCGCCTTTTCCTTCTCGGCTAGGAAGGCTTCGTGATATCTGTCGCCTTCTGCCTTGAGAAAATCTCTGTGAGAGAACATCTCATCGAGATCTTTGCTTTCTTCATCGGCCTTTGCCACCCATTCGAGCATTAGTTTGTGAGCATCGTCAGCCTCTTGCTTCATGCGCGCAATGGTTCCTTCGATATCGTCAAGGTCCACTTTAATCAATTCTTGAGTCTTCAATTGCGGTTCTAGTTCAATCAATCTCTTACGCATCTCTTTGACCTGCTTGACAAGAGCTTTCTCTTTGTCCAGTCCGATAGTGCCAGATGTTTCTAGGCGTTCTTCGATAGCCTTGACTTCAGCGTTCAATTTGTTGTACTCAGCCCCTACTGAGCGACCTTTTCGCTCTGAATCTCGTGAGGTTCTTTGGCGACCAAACAATTCTTTCATCTGTGATTGAATAGAATTCCTTCGCTCCTTATGATTCTTAATCTCATTTCTAATCTCTCTGATTTCTTCGAGTTTAGTATCGAGTTTCTGTCGGTGTTCCTTGTATTGAGACTGAACTGAATTTCGCTGCTCTGCATTACGGTCAGCAGCATCATGGAATTGTCCTCTTGTCGCTCTTAGTTTGGACAGGCGCTTTTCCATGGCTTGCAACTTGTCGCGTAGGTCACCGGTCTCTTCGACGGCTTGATCTTGACCTGAATCCGCCTCGGACATGGGTCGTGGGATGGCTTGGACCGTTTCAATACTGTTCCTTCACATCCTGAATGCATATTCACAAGGAAAGCATAGAAAATAAGGGCAAGGATACTGCACTCAGAATGGCTAGAGATCCTGCTGCCAATGTGATGAGTCCACTTAATTTAGTCAATTTCTGATTCCACTCACTTTTCACTCTGAGATTGACCACCTTGCCTAGAATAAGATCACCATCTTCGTCTTCAAGACTGACAGAAACGGTTGCTTCTCCGAGGCGAATGGGTAGGAGAGTTTGCCAATTCAACTTACCGAGATTGAGTAGATTGGCTATTGCTGCCAATACGTCATCATCTCCTTCACTGCTCAATGCTAATTCAGCAGGCAAGGCGGAAATCATGCTGGCTGCAGGTGGTAGACTGAGGTTCATGTGGATTACTTCAGGACGGAAATCAGGAGATTCGATACGAAGCACTACATTGCGTTCTTCATTACTATTGTTAACCAAAAGGCAGAACAGGCTGGCATGTTGGTAGACCACATTTTCCATATCTACGTCGAAAATCAATTCCTTGTCCTTGAACCCACTGACGTCGACTCTCAATGAGTGCTCTAAGCGGTCAAGAATGCGGAAGAACGAGGGGCATTTTTCCTTACACCTATTGACCAGTTTTTCCCATACTTCGTCGTTAAAGAATGGGTGATTGAGAATACCATCGATTTCATCCTCTTCAATTATCTCAGCTACTTCTCGGAATCTTTCTTCATTTGATAACGAACCTTTGCGGTGTAGATGTAGGATGTAAAACAGCCTTTCTCTACCAACGACGGGGTCGAATCCGGGCAATAAGGCGGCACGGAATTTTTGCATGAAGTCCTCAAATCGCATTCTCAGAAATGGGTCCATATGAGTCAGCATCAAATCTGAGAATACTTGGCCCAATAAAGCAGGATGAACAGGTGGTTCGTATACAGATAAGATTCCACCTGGCTCATAGGTGCTGTACAGATTGTCCGAACTAACGAGATGTAAACCTAGTCCTAAGAACGTCGCACCTAGGCCAAGTAACATTATACTAACTCCGAAATCTGTAGAGAGGTCATTAAACAGTCCTAGGAGGAAAAATAGGAAGGCAGCAGTGCACAACATTAGGGTGGTTGTTCGTTGCTTCAAACTTCCCGAAGTTGATTCTTTGAAGGCCGGATATCCGTGCATGCTTGAGAATGGCCTTCCCATCTTCTGGAATCTATCCACTTCATTGGCCATGATGGTTTGAGTTACCCACAAGCGCTGTCGAGTAATGAAAGATGCCAACATCCAGGCACCAGAAACCACTACAGCGGAAAGAACCATGGTGAAACCGAATTCTATGCCCAAGACATCTTCAACACTATTCCCCCACCATTCTGGGGATTTGTCCCACCAATTCCATGCCATTATCTCAAGTAGGATAATTATGGCAGGTAGCAGTATCAACAGTTGGACTCCACTGGTTAAGAATGGTCGATCTATACGCATCAATCCCTTTTCCAGTCTTTGCATCTTCGCATGCTTTTCTTTTTCTGATTCACTCCAAACGTCTTCATTGAGTTCGTTTGTGCTCATCAGGATTTGGCGATCGATTTCCCTTTGCGCCTCTGCTCTTTCTTCCTCCTCTGCAGAAAGTTGCCCCATCGATTGAATGCTGCTAGAAATTTTTTCGACGATGCTTTGTCGCTGACCATCATTGGATTCCTCGTCCACATCTTCCTCTTCTTTTTCCTCAGGAATATCCTTGGCCTTGGATAGAATATCTCCTACCAAGTCTTCTTCTTCGCCATTCTCAGAATCGTCCGCCTCGTCATCGGGCTTCTCATCTTGGTCGGCTCGCATGGTATCACATCGGGTTCAGGTTGAAGATGATTCTCAATGTCTCATGGAAATCAATAGTCGATTCAGCAATGATTCATCAACTTCGAAAGCCTCAGAATCAATGATTAAACCAGTACTGGTTCTACTTATCCTCTTACCAGTTTCAATACCTAGTTCAGCAAGTGTCATTCTTTCTTCAGGAGTCATGCTGATGGAGACTAATACTCCTTCTTCACCTTCATCAAGTGAAGTTGCAATTTTTAGAGAGTTTTTCAAATCTATATCCACATTCAATTCAGATGAACGCGGGATTTCTTTTCCGGAGGGGTCTTTCGTTGGTCTTCCTAAAAGGTGATCTAGACTTTCTTCCAACTCATCTGTTAGAGCGTGTTCAAGCATGCAGGCCGCTTCGTGAGCGTCTCCAGTGAATCCAAGTACATCGATTAGTAGGCATTCGGCTAGACGATGCCTTTTCTTCATTCTCCCTCCGGCAACCAATCCAATTTCGGTGAGTTTCAATCCCTTATATGGGAAGTATTCTACCATTCCTTTTACTGCTAGCCTTTGAATCATCTCGGTAGCACTAGCAGGTGAAACATCCAATGCATTGGCAACCTGACCCGTCTTTATCATGGCCTCTGGGTCATTCTCCCAGAACTCATACAATGTCTCCATGTATTCATCCTCAAATTCCTGAAAATGACCTTTGCCCATGCCTTTGGCAGGGGATTACTATTCATGAAATGAACCCATGAGGATTCATTCAGCCAATGCTCTGAATTCAGCCTTGCATGCAGGGCATCTAGCCATTGCAGGGCGTTTATCTATAGGAACTCTCAATTTAGAAGAGCATTCAGGACATGCTAGAATATCGGTATTGGACGAAACTGTAACTTCCTTTGGTTCTTCGACCACCTCTGCTTCTTCTTCATCCTCGATATCAAGCAACTCCTCTTCGAAATCTAATTCCTCTTCATCAGCGGTAACTGGCTTTGGAATACTGATGGCCTCAACTTCGAATTGATTTTTGCATGATGGGCATGCGACTTTACCTGAGTAAGAAGATGGCACTTTCAGTCCCTGGTCACAATTGCTACAGGAGATTTCTCTTTTCTCATCTTTAGCCAAGGCCTCATCCTTCTCCCTGTTCCTTGCTCTTTCTTCTCTTTCGGCTTCTCTCTTCTCTCGCCTTTCTGCCCTTGCCTCAGCATCCCCGGTCCAATTACTGCCAAGTCTGATCAATATCGCAATTCCTAGGGCGAAGGCTACTCCTGTGCCGATTTCATTGACCGGGATAGAAGCAAAATCTCCCTCTTCTTCCTGTTCTACAGGGTCCATGTCCGAGAGATAGGTGTGGGTAGATGAATGAACGGAATCTGCAGTCCATCTACAGGTGAGGGGGTTGTCTTCATCATCTGGCCATGAATCAATTGTAAATTCGATGGTTTGCGTTCCTTCCATGCGTCCAATTTCTTTCTCTGAAATGATTTGACCGTCACTACCAATTAGTGCTAGAACACCTTCTGATGAGCGTGCTCCATCATTGCTTATTGCACAGGAGATTGTAGCGCTGTTTCCGGGAGAAGGTCTTGAAGGTTGACTGACCTTGTTGATATCAACTTTCACATCAGGTCGTAATGATGGCAGAGTTTGAGTCGCTAATTGGTTGTCCACAGCGACCCATTCAATTGGATCTGCATCGATATAGACCAAGGCTTGGCCAGCATATTTCCCAAGATTACTTTGCATGGTTCTACGACCTTGGTCGAGGTTCAATTGCATGGTAACTCGTTCGTCTCTCGCTCCCTGAATCAATAATCCCAATGAAATATCGACAACTCTTCCCTGACCAGACCCTAACTCAGCCATCCAAGAAACCGTAATTCCATCGACAGCGTCCCAAGTAGTCGAGATTATCTCTACACTAAGGTTCTGCGAAGCAGAAACGTTGAGAGATTTAACGCCTAGCAATTCTTCTGAAACAAGAGAGTCAGCGCTATTTATTTTCCAAGAGAGATTCCTATTTCCTTGAGTCGACAAGAGATGGCTTGCAGTCAATTCCATACTGCTTCCCACTGGGATTTCGACTGTATCTCCTTGGGACCATTGTCCAGCATCGCTCAACCACAATGACGCATTGGCATCTCTTTGTCCATCATTGTGAATCAATACCGATGCTTCAACCAAATCTCCAACATGCCAAGGGCCGCCACTCAGGCTGATATCTTGACCACCTGCGGGGAGTAGATTACCAGATAGCATCTCAAATGCGTAGGATACGCTTTGCTGACTATCTTCTGCCAATCTTTGTTCACCACTTAGGCTGCAAACTACATTTCCAGGTTGAGCTGAAGTTGTTATGTTCCAAGATTCCTCTTGGCCAATGTCAATCGTTGTCTGGGTCTGTAGAATCTGCGTAGTTGAATCTGCTGCAATACAAATCAATGTGCCTTGCCACTCGGCTTCTCCACTATTATTGAGGGTGACAACAATACTGACTTCCTCGGCAAGATCAGGATTCTGAACATTGCTGTTCATAGCCATCAGAATCTTTGCTAGTGGTGGAGGTTCAACCACGAATGTGAGAATCGTTGCATCATCTGAGGAATCATCATCATCAACCCCCATTAGAGTAGCATTGATTTGATATTCTCCTTCAGATAATGAACTGAGGTTGAAGACAAGATAGAAGGTCTCATCTCCAGTTGTGGAAATACTCTGGTTCTGATCTTGAATCAAACCATTTGGCCCCTCTACAATAAGACGGAAAGTGCCGTTCCAATCGATATCTCCATTATTTTCAACTGGTATGGTCAAACGAACCCCGTCTCCATCTCTGATGCTGTTGTTTCCAGTATCATTCATTCCAGCATCTATTGCTTCAATCAACCATTGGACCTGACTACCCAGTCCGATGTCCAAGGGCCTTAGTCTTGCGATGGCAGTTTCATACCATAATGAGTGGTCAGAATCAGGCGAACTGGCCAAATCACCACTCAATGATATATTCAGGACCAAAGGCCCGGCAGGTACGTTCTCAAGTTCTAATGAGACTTGTTGAGTTGCACCTGAAGATAGTTGTAATGCTTCATTTTCGCTAGCGAGTTGATTTCCTTCAGAATCACTAATGATGGCGGTCACGGTTGTGTTTGCATCTTCTCCTTCAACCTCTTCAATACTCAAATTGACCCAAATAGAACCGCTGCCGACTTCACCATCTCCTTCGATGACTAGAGTTGAATCGATGATTGCCGCGCCACCATTCTGTTCTGCTTGACTGAGTTGTACTGCCTGTAGCAGAAACATCAGACTTAGAATGACGGCGCTCATCCGAGCCAGTCTCATGCAACGATTCGGCACGTCGTCGTGTGAATACCTTTGTGGCAGTCGACCCCCCTTATGGCAACACTTTATCGGCAACTTCAGATTCGACAAGGCCGTTCATATGGACCCATCCACCCTGCTTTCCATGTCACCTGAATTGCTTGCCAAAGCAGTTCTTCATCGTAGAGAGCAGTTACTTCAGAGAATACCAGATAGATTGGAAGAGTTGAGAAATGAACTCAGCAGCATCAGTCCCTCGGTTGAACAGAGTGGAAGATCTCGAGATGATGTCAACAGTAAGGTCTCTTCTCTCAAGCAAGAGCGCAATGAAAACAAAGCCAAGGCCTTTGAATTGATTCGTAGGTCCAAGGAACTCAGAGAGAAATTGTTGTCAGAAGGGAGACTAAAGAATCCCGACCCTAAATGGGTTAAGGACAAGATGATGGAAGATATCGCCAAGATGGAGGAGGAATTCCAGACAAAGGCGGGAGATCACAAGGCTGAACAGAAGTTCTTGCGAAAAATAAAGGAGATGATGTCCAAGCATGAGCAAGGAGTTGCTTCTAGAATCAAGAACAATCCCGAAATGCAGGAATTACGAGAAATACAATCTCAAACCAAAGCCTTGTTTGCAGCAGCAGAGAAGGCACATGAGGCGATGATTACCCTTGTTGAAGAAAGTGGAGTATATCATTCATCTTGGGTCGCACATTCCAGTCTTGAAGGAGAAATCAAGTCCAAGATTCATAATCTTGAGGAATTAATGGAGAATTCAAGCAAGGCTGAACAGTATTGGAATCGGATTCTGGAACAAGGAATGGGTGACCTTTCGAGGGCTGCTCAGGATATTTCCAATGGCGGACTTTCCAGTTACTCCAAACGTAGAATAAAGAAGCAGAAGGCTGAATCTGCGAAGTCCAAACAAGTAGGAGGTGAGGAGGAATGAATCTTGAGCAGTTCCTTCAGTTCATCGATAATCATAAACAGAAAGCCAGCGATATCAAACGTCGTGACAAGGTTCTTTCTCATCTGAAAAATATATTTTCCAAGGTTGAAAAGAATAGCGTGGTTGATTATTCCGGAATCAGTTTACTAGGCTTATCCCCCCACCGCGGAGGTATAGAAGTCAATGTTTCAATGGATAAAGGAGACCTGAAATCCTTAGCCAAGCAGATTTCCAAGAAGTTGAGAGGTAATGGATTGGAGGTTGCGTTATTTTCTGAGCGAATGACTCCGACAATACATGGTCGCAATGACAGATCTGGTATTCCTGTACGCATCAGTTTTGGAGACCCCACTTCAGAGAATCAGGTGGAGTTGTTGAGCAGATGCATGGAAGCAGACCCGCGAATAGAGAATTTTCTAGCAGCAGTGAATATCTGGGTGTTGCATCGTAGTTTAGATGAGACCGGAGGTGCTCTTTCTTCATTTGCTTGGAATATATTGGCTCTATTGCACCTTAGACGCGAGGGAGTGTTACTGCATCCATTCTCTGATGACCCTGAAGCACAATTCAAGCGAGGTAAGCGATTATTCAACGTAGGAATCGCTGAATCTTCAGTAAACATCATCGATGCCGAGGGTGCGCAGAAGGATGCCTTGCAATTGTTCCTTTCGTTTGCTGATTGGTTGAAGAGTTTTGAATTGCCAGCCAAAGAAGTACTGTCATTGAGGACTCCTGAAGGGGCATCTCGTAAAGATCTTGATTGGCAAGCACCCGACCTTTCAAGGCTGACGAAGAATACTGCTCCTCCTCACCTTTGGCCTTTGATGCATCCCTTCGATTTCTCTTACGATTTGTCTTCAACACTTACGGTGGAGGGAGCCAGCAGAATCATTTCAGAGGCAAATAGGGTTGCTACAGGTTCGACTCCTGAAGAAGTTTTTGAGATTCATTCTCAAGACTCAATCGCCTTTGAAGAGGACAAGGATTTGTTTGAGGACTTGCGCCAGAGGCCATCTCATGAAGTAAAGTCGGAATTATCCGAGTTGAAGAAACTCAAGGAAAAACTCTCAACTGAAGTTGATTCAATTCGCGAACAGAGACAAAGTCAAATTCGGATGGTGCAAGTACTCCGAGGACTGGTCAAGGACACCAAGGATTTGGATCCAGAGCATAGGGAATTACTGAAACGTATTCCCGGTAGATGGAAGGAAATCAACGAATTGAAAGCTCGCAGAGATGACATTCACCATCGCGTAGTATTGTCCACTCAAGCGATTGAGGAAGAGATCCTAAGGGTCTATAGAAAGTTGGTTGAACTGAATGATGAGGATAGATACCCAAGTCCAAAGAAAGAGAGGTCGTTATTTTCTCAATTCCTTGAATTGCAGGTAATGCACGGCTTGGCTATTGAGGCGACAGAGTGTCACCAACAATTTGTTTCACTGATTGAGATGCAGAATGTAGAGAAGGATTCATTACAGTCATTTGAAGATGAGAAAACTGCCAAAAAGGAAGAATTATTCTCAGAAAACCCTGGATTGGCAGAGTTCAAGGGGCAGTATAAAGAATTGAAGAAACTCGACAAGAATATCGCGGATTTATATCAAAAAATTGGAGATAGAATGGCCGAGTTACGAGAGATGAATCGCGAGATTGGACGCTTGGACGCATGGTTGCGAATTGATTCAAAGAAGGAAAGGTCGAAATCCAAACACAAAGGTCCTAGGAGGGATAGAGGCGATAGACGTCCTAAGGTCGATGTTGAGGAAGCCAAGAGAAAAGCCAGTAGTGGTGAGTCGATGACAGTTGATGACCTTGATGCTTTGTTATCTAGTGGCGGCTTATCCTCTTTGAATCTTCAAGGTGATGATGAACCTCAGTCAAGTAGGAGAAGAAAGAACCGCAAACAGCGCAGGATTTCACCCGCTCCATCCAAGAGGGGAGATGGTCGTCCTGATATTGAGGGGCGGTCTACTCGCAGGCGAGATTAACGGATGATTCAATACCAGTGCCACTTTTCAGGTGTTGTGGATGAAGAGTTGCGTTGGGTAGTTTCACCCATGCCAGGTGATCTAACACATCAGGCTCTGTTGCGTTGTAAGCAATTGATTTTGGATAATACTGGAGAGGATTATTCATTTGAGATGCTGCAGAATATGCCTGTTTCTCCTATTTGTGGAAGTCTATTGTTGATACCTAGAGACTTGGCAAAAGAAGATGCCATCGCTGAAAATGAGATACATGGCATTCTATGGGCGATGCGTTTGGATCAACAAACAGTTAGAGTTCTGACAATTCTCGTCGATTCAAG